>NZ_JAELTJ010001259.1 GCF_016428805.1 Achromobacter sp. ASV32 | reverse complement strand
CCCCCCCCCCCCCCCCCCCCCCCCCCCCCCCCCCCCCCCCCCCCCCCCCCCCCCCCCCCCCCCCCCCCCCCCCCCCCCCCCCCCCCCCCCCCCCCCCCCCCCCCCCCCCCTTTTCACGCAGAAGACGCCATACGAGATCGGTTATTAGGTCTCGTGGGCTCGGAGATGTGTATAAGAGACAGGGTAATCACTGAAGAAGTTGCAGACGCCACGCACGAAGATCAACCCGACCACTGCCAGCGGCAGCGCCCAGACATAATAGGGTTTGGTGCCCGCGAAGCCGTCATCGAGCAAGGGCTTCATAATGAC
>NZ_JAELTJ010001258.1 GCF_016428805.1 Achromobacter sp. ASV32 | reverse complement strand
CCCCCCCCCCCCCCCCCCCCCCCCCCCCCCCCCCCCCCCCCCCCCCCCCCCCCCCCCCCCCCCCCCCCCCCCCCCCCCCCCCCCCCCCCCCCCCCCCCCCCCCCCCCCCCTTTTCAAGCACAAGACGCCATACGAGATCGGTTATTAGGTCTCGTGGGCTCGGAGATGTGTATAAGAGACAGGGCGGGTACTGACGAAATCGAAGCGGCCGCGTTCGACTTCATAGCCGTCGAACAGCTTGATGACGCGCTGGCCATCGATGCCTTCGCTGACCACGCGGGTCAGCTCGGCATTCATGTTGACGGTTTC
>NZ_JAELTJ010001257.1 GCF_016428805.1 Achromobacter sp. ASV32 | reverse complement strand
CACATGGTCAGCAGTTCGCGGCCCGTGCGGAACGGGAACGGCAACTGGTCGTGCGCGGCGATGACCTGACTGTTGGACGCGCCGGCCGTCACGACGAAGCCGCCGCCCACCGACAGGTAGCGGGCCTGTCTCTTATACACATCTCCGAGCCCACGAGACCTAATAACCGATCTCGTATGCCGGCTTCTGCGTGAAAAAAGGGGGGGGGGGGGGGGGGGGGGGGGGGGGGGGGGGGGGGGGGGGGGGGGGGGGGGGGGGGGGGGGGGGGGGGGGGGGGGGGGGGGGGGGGGGGGGGGGGGGGGGGGGGGGG
>NZ_JAELTJ010001256.1 GCF_016428805.1 Achromobacter sp. ASV32 | reverse complement strand
GGCCAGGCCAAGGCGGCCGACGGCAAGGCGACCGCCGCCACCACCCCGCCCGGCAATTCCTGAGCGCCCGTCGGCACAACCGGCTTCGGCCGGTTTTTCTTTGCGCGCCACGCACGGCGCTACCCCTGTCTCTTATACACATCTCCGAGCCCACGAGACCTAATAACCGATCTCGTATGCCGGCTTGTGCTTGAAAAGGGGGGGGGGGGGGGGGGGGGGGGGGGGGGGGGGGGGGGGGGGGGGGGGGGGGGGGGGGGGGGGGGGGGGGGGGGGGGGGGGGGGGGGGGGGGGGGGGGGGGGGGGGGGGGGG
>NZ_JAELTJ010001255.1 GCF_016428805.1 Achromobacter sp. ASV32 | reverse complement strand
CGGTGATGTCCGCCGGATGGTCCAGGTTGGGCAGATGCGCGGCGCCGGCGGATTCGCAGGCCTCGCCCTGCGGCAGCATGCCGGCCACCCGGCGCGCGCGTTCCTGGATGTGGGGAAAGTCCAGATCCTGTCTCTTATACACATCTGACGCTGCCGACGACGATGCGGTTGTGTAGATCTCGGGGGTCGCCGGGTCATTAAAAAAGGGGGGGGGGGGGGGGGGGGGGGGGGGGGGGGGGGGGGGGGGGGGGGGGGGGGGGGGGGGGGGGGGGGGGGGGGGGGGGGGGGGGGGGGGGGGGGGGGGGGGGGGG
>NZ_JAELTJ010001254.1 GCF_016428805.1 Achromobacter sp. ASV32 | reverse complement strand
CCCCCCCCCCCCCCCCCCCCCCCCCCCCCCCCCCCCCCCCCCCCCCCCCCCCCCCCCCCCCCCCCCCCCCCCCCCCCCCCCCCCCCCCCCCCCCCCCCCCCCCCCCCCCCCCATTTTCACGCAGAAGCCGGCATACGAGATCGGTTATTAGGTCTCGTGGGCTCGGAGATGTGTATAAGAGACAGCGTTCTACCAGCGCAACGAAGCCATGCTGGGCGACTTCCTGGCGCTCAAGCGCGCCGGCTCGGCCTCGGACCTGCCGCGCAATTTCCGTTGCGATCCGGAACTGACCCTGCCCACCATCGATGCGC
>NZ_JAELTJ010001253.1 GCF_016428805.1 Achromobacter sp. ASV32 | reverse complement strand
GTGGCCTTGATCAACCCCCTGGCCGCGCGCGAGGAATACGAGGTCAATGGCGTGGAAGTCCGCCCCTTCAGCCCCGCCGTGCCGGTCACCGTCGCATTGCTGTACCCGCCGTACCATACCCGTACCCTGTCTCTTATACACATCTCCGAGCCCACGAGACCTAATAACCGATCTCGTATGCCGGCTTCGGCTTGAAAAAGGGGGGGGGGGGGGGGGGGGGGGGGGGGGGGGGGGGGGGGGGGGGGGGGGGGGGGGGGGGGGGGGGGGGGGGGGGGGGGGGGGGGGGGGGGGGGGGGGGGGGGGGGGGGGGG
>NZ_JAELTJ010001252.1 GCF_016428805.1 Achromobacter sp. ASV32 | reverse complement strand
CCCCCCCCCCCCCCCCCCCCCCCCCCCCCCCCCCCCCCCCCCCCCCCCCCCCCCCCCCCCCCCCCCCCCCCCCCCCCCCCCCCCCCCCCCCCCCCCCCCCCCCCCCTTTTTTAATGATCCGGCGACCCCCGAGATCTACACAACCGCATCGTCGTCGGCAGCGTCAGATGTGTATAAGAGACAGGCCCAGTCAGCATGACCGATTCGCTGGCGCGCACGCTGCGCAAGTTCGGCGACCCGGCCCTGGTCGAGCGCGTGCTGCCGCAAGTCACCAGCCAGGACTTCGACACGCTGCGCCAGGGCGCCATGTT
>NZ_JAELTJ010001251.1 GCF_016428805.1 Achromobacter sp. ASV32 | reverse complement strand
CCCCCCCCCCCCCCCCCCCCCCCCCCCCCCCCCCCCCCCCCCCCCCCCCCCCCCCCCCCCCCCCCCCCCCCCCCCCCCCCCCCCCCCCCCCCCCCCCCCCCCCCCCTTTTTTAATGACCCGGCGACCACCGAGATCTACACAACCGCATCGTCGTCGGCAGCGTCAGATGTGTATAAGAGACAGGCTTTATACCGTGGTGGCGGGCCGGATCTTGAAACGCCTGGGCGAACGCGGCCTGGCCGTGGCTGGCGGGTTGGTGCTGGGCGTGGCCTTTCTGTCGTACCTGCTGGGGCCGGTGTGGCTCTGGAGC
>NZ_JAELTJ010000140.1 GCF_016428805.1 Achromobacter sp. ASV32 | reverse complement strand
AACCCGACCAGCGCTTGCAGCGGCGCACCCGGCGCCGACACGACCCGCGAATGCCCTACCCGCATCGCCAACGCCGGGCTGCAAAAGCTTGCGCCCAGCGCCAATGCAATCGCCCACTGGAGGGCCTTCAAACGGCGGGCATGCTTCACTTGGCGCGAACGCTGGGTCATAAGCTGGAATTCCGTTCTTGTAGTCGAAGAATTACGGGCGACGGCCTGTTCATGACCATCAGGTGAGAACAGGCCTCAATTCACCCGAAAAGTGTAATAGATCAGGCGCGTTTCACAAACCTGAAAGGCGCGTCGGCGTTGGCTGGCGGGCACATTGCCCACTATGGGCGCCGCGGCGCAAACAACAAAGGCACCCGAAGGTGCCTTTGCGGAGACTGCCGTGGCACATCGGGCGGCTTGCGCCGCCCGTGTGGCGTCAGGCTTCGGCCAGCGCGATGCGCAGCATGCGGCGCAGCGGCTCGGCGGCGCCCCACAGCAACTGGTCGCCGACGGTGAACGCGCTGAGGTACTGCGGGCCCATCGACATCTTGCGCAGCCGGCCCACCGGGATATCCAGCGTGCCGGTCACGGCCACGGGCGTCAGGTCGCGGATCGTGGCTTCCTTGGTGTTGGGGATGACCTTGGCCCATTGCGTGCCCTGCGCGATCAGGGATTCGATCTCGTCCAGCGGCAGGTCGCGCTTGAGCTTGATGGTCAGCGCCTGGCTGTGGCAGCGCATCGCGCCGATGCGCACGCACAGGCCGTCGATGGGCGTGGGCGCCGAACCGAAAGCGGCGCCGCGACCCAGGATCTTGTTGGTCTCGACCTCGCCCTTCCATTCTTCCTTGGTCATGCCGTTGCCCAGGTCCTTGTCGATCCAGGGAATCAGGCTGCCACCCAGCGGCACGCCGAAATGGTCGCGCGGCAGCGCGTCGTCCTTCTGCTTGGCCAGCACGCCACGGTCGATTTCCAGAATGGCCGACGCGGGGTCGTCCAGCAGCGGCTTGACGGCGTGATTGAGCTCGCCGAACTGGGTCAGCAGCTCGCGCATGTGCTGCGCGCCGCCGCCCGAAGCGGCCTGGTAGGTCATGGTGGTCATCCACTCGACCAGGTCGTTGTTGAACAGGCCGGCCAGGCCCATCAGCATGCAGCTGACCGTGCAGTTGCCGCCGATAAAGTTGCGCACACCGCGCTTGAGCGCCGCGTCGATCACGGGACGGTTGACCGGGTCCAGCACGATGATGGCGTCGTCAGCCATGCGCAACGTGCTGGCCGCGTCGATCCAGATGCCGTTCCAGCCGGCGCCGCGCAGCTTCGGGTAGACCTCGGACGTGTAGTCCCCGCCTTGGGCCGTCACGATGATCGGCAGTTTTTTCAGAGCATCAATGTTGTAGGCATCTTGCAGCGGGCCTGCGCCAGTCGCCCAAGTGGGGGCGGCGCCGCCAGCGTTGCTGGTGGAGAAAAACACCGGTTCGATCAGTGCGAAGTCGTTCTCGTCGCGCATGCGTTGCATGAGCACCGAGCCGACCATACCGCGCCAGCCGACAAGGCCTACTGCTTGATTCATTTCAATCGCTCTTTAAAGGTGGGGACAAGGTCTGGTGAATAAAAAACGTGCAAGAACCCAACAATTTATCAGAATGCACGCGCAGATGTTGCGGCGCAGCTTGAAAAAACGGGGCCACACGCTTTGGGGCACGGCTTTCGCGGCGCGGCGGCAACAACCGGCAATGACAGGGCCGCCCGACGGGCGGCCCTTGGAATGTCAGCGACGGTGCTGCCGCCCTTCAGCGACGCCAGACCGGCGCCCGTCGAATGGCAGGCCGGAACCACGTCGCCCGGCCGCGCCGCGCCGGGATCAGGCCAGGGCCTTGAGGACGGCGTCGCCCATGCCCGAGGTACTGACCTTCGTCGTGCCCGGCTCGAAGATATCAGCGGTGCGCAGTCCATCGGCCAGCACGCGGCGCACGGCGGCTTCGATACGGTCGGCCTGCGGCGCCAGGTTCAGCGAATAGCGCAGCAGCATGGCGGCCGACAGGATGGTCGCCAACGGATTGGCGATGCCCTGGCCGGCAATGTCGGGCGCCGAGCCGTGGCTGGGCTCGTACAAGCCTTGGCCGCCGGCGTTCAGCGAGGCCGACGGCAGCATGCCGATCGAACCGGTCAGCATGGCGGCTTCGTCCGAGAGGATGTCGCCGAACAGGTTGCCGGTCACGATGACGTCGAACTGGCGCGGGTTGCGCACCAGCTGCATGGCGGCGTTGTCGACGTACATGTGCGAGAGCTCGACGTCCGGATACTCGCGCGCCACTTCAATGACGATGTCGCGCCAGAATTGCGAGGTCTCGAGCACATTGGCCTTGTCGACGCTGCACAGCTTCTTGTTGCGCTTGCGGGCCGATTCGAAGCCGATGCGCGCAATGCGGCGCACTTCGGATTCGGCATAGCGCATGGTGTCGTAGCCTTCGCGTTCCCCGGCGAAGACACCGTCCGGCGACGCGCGCACGCCGCGCGGGGTGCCGAAATAGATGTCGCCGGTCAGTTCGCGGATGATCAGGATGTCCAGGCCGGACACGATCTCGGGCTTGAGCGACGAAGCGCTGGCCAGTTCCGGGTACAGGATGGCCGGACGCAGGTTGGCGAACAGGCCCAGCGCCTTGCGCAGGCCCAGAATGGCCTGTTCGGGACGGAACTCGCGCGGCAGGCTGTCGTACTTCCAGTCGCCCACGGCGCCGAACAGCACGGCGTGGGACTCCTTGGCCAGATTCAGCGTGGCGGGCGGCAGCGGATGCTCGAAGGCATCGAAGGCGGCTCCGCCCACGGCGGCCTGCTTGATGTCAAAGGGCACGTCCAGCGCCTTCAGGACGCGTACGGCCTGTTCGACGATTTCGGGGCCGATGCCGTCGCCCGGCAAGACTGCGATGTTGTGGGTCATGGAATTAAACGGTCCTGTGATCAGTATGGGAATGTGGTCAGGCGATGGGCCGGCTTTCCAGCCAGGGATGGCGGGCCAGGCGCTCGGCCTCGAAGGCGCGGATCTTGTCGGCGTGGCGCAGCGTCAGGCCGATGTCGTCAAAGCCGTTGAACAGGCAATACTTGCGGAAGGGCTCGATGTCGAAACCCATTGCGCGCCCGTCGGCGGCCACGACCACCTGGCGGTCCAGGTCGATGCGCAGCTTGTAGTTGGGAAACGCCTTGACTTCGTCGAACAGACGGGCCACTTCCAATTCGGACAGCACGATCGGCAAGAGGCCGTTCTTGAAGCTGTTGTTGAAGAAGATATCGGCATACGACGGCGCGATGATGGCGCGGAAACCGTATTGCGTCAGCGCCCAGGGCGCGTGCTCGCGGCTGGAGCCGCAGCCGAAGTTCTTGCGCGCCAACAGCACCGAGGCGCCTTGGTAGCGCGGCTGGTTCAGCACGAAATCCGGGTTGAGCGGACGCTTGCTGTTGTCCATGCCGGGCTCGCCGTGGTCCAGGTAACGCAGCTCGTCGAACAGGTTCGGGCCGAAGCCGGTGCGCTTGATGGACTTGAGGAACTGCTTCGGAATGATGAGGTCCGTGTCGACGTTTTCGCGGTCGAGCGGAGCCACCAGGCCTTCGTGAGTGGTAAATGCTTGCATGATGTCTACTCTGTGCGGAGCGCTTAACGGAAAGTGCGGACGTCGACGAAATGACCGGCCACGGCGGCGGCGGCGGCCATCGCGGGGCTGACCAGGTGGGTACGCCCGCCCTGGCCCTGGCGGCCTTCGAAGTTGCGGTTCGAGGTCGAGGCGCAACGCTCGCCCGGCTCGAGCCGGTCGGCATTCATGGCCAGACACATCGAGCAGCCCGGTTCGCGCCATTCAAAGCCCGCCTCGATGAAGATCTTGTCCAGGCCTTCGCGTTCGGCCTGTTGCTTGACCAGCCCGGAACCGGGCACCACCATCGCCTGGCGCACATTGGACGCCACGTGCTTGCCACGCGCCACGACGGCGGCGGCGCGCAGGTCTTCGATGCGCGAATTGGTGCAGGAGCCGATGAACACACGGTCCACGCGGATGTCGGTCAGCGGGGTGTTGGGCTTCAGGCCCATGTACTCCAGCGCGCGCTCCATGCCGCTGCGGCGCACGTCGTCTTTTTCACGATCAGGATCCGGCACACGGGAATCCACCGGCAGGACCATCTCGGGCGAGGTACCCCAGGTGACTTGCGGCTTGATGTCACGGGCATTGACTTCGACCACGGTGTCGAACTCGGCGCCATTGTCGGTATGCAGCGTGCGCCAGTAAGTCACGGCCTGGTCCCACAGCACGCCGGACGGCGCGAACGGACGGCCGCGGAAATATTCGATGGTCTTGTCGTCCACGGCGACCATGCCGGAGCGGGCGCCGGCTTCGATGGCCATGTTGCAGACGGTCATGCGGCCCTCGACGGACAGCGAACGGATCGTGCTGCCGGCGAACTCGATGGCATGGCCGGTGCCGCCGGCGGTGCCGATGATGCCGATGATGTGCAGGACCACGTCCTTGGCCGTACAGCCGAAGGGCAGTTCACCTTCGACCTTGATCAGCATGCTCTTGGCTTTCTTCATGAGCAGCGTCTGGGTGGCCAGCACGTGCTCGACTTCGGACGTGCCGATGCCGAAGGCCAAGGCGCCCAAGGCGCCGTGCGTGCTGGTGTGCGAGTCGCCGCACACCACCGTCATGCCGGGCAAGGTGGCGCCCTGCTCCGGCCCGATCACGTGGACGATGCCCTGACGCAGGTCGTTCATGCGGAATTCGGTAATGCCGTGCTTGTCGCAGTTGGCGTCAAGCGTGTCGACCTGCAGGCGCGAGACCGGGTCGTCGATGCCCTGCGCCCGATTCAGCGTCGGCACGTTGTGATCGGCGACCGCCAGGTTGGCACCGGTGCGCCAGGGCTTGCGATCGGCGATGGCCAGGCCCTCGAACGCCTGCGGGCTGGTGACTTCATGCAGCAGGTGGCGGTCGATATAGAGCAGACAGGTGCCGTCTGATTCCTGGTGAACGATGTGGGCGTTCCAGAGTTTGTCGTAAAGGGTTTGGGCCATGGATGCTCTCTGCAAATAGACAATCCGGCTCGTGCCTCGCGCGGTTCAAGCAAATCGCCTGCGCGCCGGCCACTGCGGCATGGAGGAATTATGCACAGCCTCTCAACCTAGTACAACCGCACCACACATACTAGTACTACCAATACCATGGTGTCTCGGCCAGGACATGGAATGACGACGTCATCAAGTCTGTAAAAGCGGTGTCGGCAAATAATCACAAATTGCCGAACTTGAAAAACAATTTAGATACAAAATACGCAACCAGATATAATCACGTTTCAATGTGGCAAAGCAGAAACAGACATAATGCGCAATAAATCGCATTAATAGTTTTTGATTAATCCGTCCATATTGAATTTCGCCTAAATCACGTAATTTTTCGTCATTTTCCGTGATTTTATTCGAAATAAATCCGACGGGCCGGCAGGTTGCGTCAAGACTTAACAAATCTTGAATCGCTATTTTTGACATCTGCAAACAATATGCCGGCTACTAATCCCAAACTCGACTCGCGAATAATTCCTATGGCTTCGTTTTTGCTCAAAACCACGGTTTCTGCCCTGGCCTTGGCGTTCGTCCCTGCCGCTTTTGCCCAGCCTGCCACGCCGGATTCTCCTGCCCCCGCCACCGCGCCGGGCGTCACCACCCTGAACCAGATTGTCGAGCAGACCCTGCTCAGCAACCCGGAAATCCAGGCCAAGTACCACGACTTCCAGGCCTCGCTGGAAGGTCAGGCGGTGGCCCGCGGCGCCTTCTTCCCGCAGGTCAACGCGCTAGGGTATGTCGGCCGCGAATACCGCAATAACGTGCCGGGTGTGGGTTCGCAGAGCTGGAACCGCCCGGGCTACAACTTCGAGCTGCGCCAGCTGATTTTCGACGGTTTTCGCACCAGCAACGACGTCAAGCAGGCCGGCTTCGACAAACTGGCCCGGTTCTATGACGTGCTGGCCACCAGCGACAGCACCGCCTACGCCGCCGTGCAGGCCTACATCGATCTGCAGCGCTACCGCGACATGGAATTGCTGGCCCGCCAGAACTATGCGCTGCACGAGGAAACCCTCAAGCAGATCGGCCAGCGCGCCGAATCGGGCGTCGGGCGGCGCGTCGACCTGGAACAGGCTGGCGGCCGTCTGTCGCTGGCCCAGACCAACCTGATGACCGAAACCGCCAACCTGCTGGACGTGCAACAGCGCTTTCAGCGCGTGACCGGCGCATTCCCGCCGGAAGCCATGCAGCCGGTGCCGGATGTGTCGGACAAGCTGCCGGTCAAGCCCGGCAACTTCAACGAATCGCTGCGCCGCAACCCCAGCTTCCTGTCCAAGCAGGCCGCCCTGCAGGGCGCCGAGGCCGGCGTGGCCTCGTCCAAGGGCGCGTTCTCGCCCAAGTTCGAGTTCGTGGCCGCCACCGGCCGCGACCAGAATGACCCGACGCCTCAAAACCGCGACATCCGCAGCTCCAGCGTTCAGGTGGTGATGAACTACAACCTGTACCGCGGCGGCGCCGACTCGGCACGGGTGCGCCAGACGGCCGCCCAGTCGTATGCGGCCCGCGACGTGCGCGACTACACCTGCCGCAACGTGCAGCAGGACCTGGCCGTGGCCTGGAACAACATCGCCAGCCTGCAGGAAAAGCTGCCCTTCCTGCGTGACCACGAACTGGCCACCGCCAAGGTGCGCGATGCCTATCGCCAGCAATTCCAGATCGGCCAGCGCACCCTGCTGGACCTGCTGAACACCGAAAACGAGCTGTTCGAGTCGCGCCGCGCGCTGACCAATGCCCTGTATGACCTGAAGTTGGCGCAGTACCGCTGGCTGGCACTGTCGCACACGCTGCTGCCGGCGCTGACGCTGCAGCCGGCGCGCAACGAAATGCCCGAGGAAAACGGCAAGCTGGTGGTGTCCGACGACGTCATCAAACTGTGCAATTCCACGGTGCCCGACGCGGCCCGGCTGACGCCGGTGCGCGTGCAATACAACGAGGGCACGCTGCCGCCCACGCTGGTTCCGCTGACCCCGCCGGCCAACCAGCCCCGCTCCTGATCAGGTAGCGCAACTCAGGCGCACGGAGGCCGTATGGCGAACCCGAACGACGATTTTTCGCAGTTGGATGCGGACTTTGTCCGCGTATTGGAAGACTTGATCGACGCGTTGATCGCCAACGGCACCTTGCGCCTGACCGATTTACCGATACAGGCCCAGCAAAAACTCAACCAGCGCAAGCAACAGCGTGCGCGCCTTTCGGAACATCTGGACCTGCTCGATGACGAAGATGGACAAGTTATCTGACATGGAACATGCGTCCCGGCAATGGCGCGCCGACGCGCGCGCCACGCACGATGACCCGCTGCTGGACTGCCTGGTGGAAATCACGCGCCTGCATGGCGTGGCCTGCACCGCACAGGCCCTGTCCGCCGGCCTGCCGCTGGAAGCCCACAAGCTGACCCCCGCCCTGCTGCCGCGCGCGGCCGCGCGGGCGCAGTTGTCGGCGCGCGTGGTCAAGCGCACGCTGGACAGCGTGCCGTCCGACCTGCTGCCGGCCATTCTGCTGCTCCACGGCGAGCGGGCGTGCCTGCTGCTGAAGAAAGACGGCGACAAGTACGTGATCAGTCACCCGGAACTGGGCGGCAGCGCGGTCGACATGAGCGCGGCCGACCTGGCCGGGCAATACACCGGCCTGGTGTGCTTCGTGCGGCCGCAGTTCCGCTTCGACGCGCGAGCCCCGGAAGTGGCCAAGGTGCGCGAACGCCACTGGTTCTGGGCCGCCATCATGGAAAACCGGCGGCTGTACCGCGACGCGCTCATCGCCGCCCTGCTGATCAACGTCTTCGCCATGGCGATGCCGCTGTTCACCATGAACGTATACGACCGCGTGGTCCCCAACAACGCGGTGGAGACCCTGTGGGTGCTGGCTATCGGCATCACACTGGTGGTGATCTTCAACATGATCCTGAGCACCGCGCGGTCCCATGTGGTGGACAGCGCCAGCAAGCGGGTCGACGTGCGCCTGTCGGCCCAGATCATGGAACGCGTGCTGGACCTGCGGCTGGAGGGCCGCCCGGTCTCGGTGGGCTCGTTCGCCGCCAACCTGCGCTCGTTCGAGTCGATCCGCGACTTCATCGCATCGGCCACGATCACCACGCTGGTAGACCTGCCCTTCATTCTGCTGTTCCTGGCGGCGCTGGCCTGGATTTCGCCGTGGATGGTGCTGCCGCCGGTAGTGGCCATTGTGCTGATCCTGCTGGTGTCGCTGGCGGCGCAGGCGCGGATGGAAGCGCTGACGATGGCCACGTTCCAGGCGTCGTCGCAGCGCAACGCCACGCTGGTCGAGGCCCTCACCGGGCTGGAAGCGGTCAAGACCCTGAACGCCCAGGGCGCCATCCAGCGCAACTGGGAGCGCGCCACCGAGTTCATCGCCCAGAACGGCGGCAAGCTCAAGCTGATTTCGTCGACCACGGTGGGCTTCGTGCAGGCGATTCAGCAGCTCGTGTCGATCTGCGTGGTGATCATCGGCGTGTACCTGGTGCAGGATGCCGCCCTGTCGATGGGCGGCATCATCGCCGCCTCCATGATCGCCGGGCGCTGCCTGGCGCCGCTGGGCCAGGTGGCCGGCCTGCTGATGCAATACCAGAACGCACGCACCTCGCTGGGGTCGATCGACAGCTATATGAAGCTGCCGATCGAACGCCCGCCCGAGGCTGAATTCCTGCACCGGCCGGTCTTTCATGGCGCGCTCGAGTTCCGCGACGTCACGTTCGCCTACCCGGGCAGCACCCAGCCGGTGCTGAAAAAGGTGTCGTTCAAGCTCAAGCCGGGCGAGAAAGTGGGCATCATCGGCCGCATCGGCTCGGGCAAGACCACGCTGGAAAAGCTGGCCCTGGCGCTGTACCAGCCGACCGAAGGCGCCGTGCTGCTGGACGGCGTGGACGTGCGCCAGATCGACCCGGCCGACGTGCGCCGCGCGATCGGCCACGTGCCGCAGGACCCGCTGCTGTTCTACGGCAGCCTGAAACACAACCTGGCCATGGGCGCGCCCTACGCCGACGACGCCAGCATCCTGGCCGCCGCCAACCTGGCTGGCGTGACCGAGTTCGCCAACCTGCATCCCAATGGCTTTGACATGGTCATCGGCGAGCGCGGCGAGTCGCTGTCCGGCGGCCAGCGCCAATCGGTGGCGGTGGCACGGGCGCTGATCAACGATCCGCCCATCCTGTTGCTGGATGAACCCAGCAGCAACATGGACCACCAGAGCGAGGCCCAGTTGCGCCGCCGCCTGGGCGAAGCCAGCGTCAGCAAGACCATCCTGCTGGTGACCCACCGCACGGCCCTGCTGGACCTGGTCGACCGGCTGATCGTCATCGACAACGGGCACATCGTGGCCGACGGCCCGAAAGAACAGGTCGTCGAAGCGTTGCGCCAGGGGCGCGTCGGGCGCGGAAGCTGAGGCAAGCATGCAGAAAATTCCAGGTGAAAAGCAGCCAGGCCTGCTCGGCGCGCTGTGGCGCAAGCTGCGCAATGTGTTCGTGTACTTCTTCGACCGGCTGCTGGACGGCGCCGCAAAGGGCAAGCCCGAGCAACGTTCGGACTACGTCGGCAACGCCGAGTGGGTCATCCACGAGTCCCAGGCCCGCGGCGCCCGCGTCCTGCTGTGGATGAGCCTGCTGGCGCTGGCCGCCCTGCTGGTCTGGGCGGGCATCGGCAAGATCGATGAAGTGGTACGGGGCGAAGGCAAGGTGGTGCCCTCGCGCCAGGTGCAGATCATTCAGAGCCTGGACGGCGGCATCGTCCAGGAACTGCTGGTGCGTCCCGGCCAGGAAGTCGAGGCGGGCCAGACGCTGCTGAAGATCGACAACACGCGGTTCGCGTCGTCGCTGGGCGAAAACAACGCCGAATACCTGTCCCTGCTGGCCAAATCCGCCCGCCTCCACGCCCTGGCCACGGGTGAGCCGTTCGTGGCGCCCGAAGAAGTGCTGGCGCAGGCGCCCGGCCTGGTCGAGGCCGAGCGCAATGCCTGGCAAGCCCGCACCACCGAACTGAACGCCACCATCAACGTGGCGCGCGAGCAACTCAAGCAGCGCCAGGAAGACCTGCGCGAAACGATCGCCAAGCGTGATCAAGCCTCGGCCAGCTGCAGCCTGACCTCGCGCGAACTGCAAGTCACACGCCCCTTGCTCAAAAGCGGCGCGGTATCCGAGGTGGACCTCTTGCGCCTGCAACGCGACGTGGCCCGCTACTGCGGCGAGCAGAAAGGCGCCGAAGCGCAGATCGACCGTTTCCAGGCCTCCATCAAGGAGGCGCAGAGCAAGCTGGAAGAATCCGAACTGAACATCCGCAACGTGGCCCGCAACGAGCTGTCGGAAACCAACACCAAACTGGCCACGCTGCGCGAAGGCAAGCTGGCGTTGGTCGACCGCGTGAAACTGGCGGAAGTCCGGGCACCGGTGCGGGGCACCGTCAAGACGCTGTTCAACAACACCGTCGGCGGCGTGGTCCAGCCGGGCAAGGACATCATCGAAATCGTACCCAAGGACGACACCCTGCTGCTGGAAGTGCGCATCCTGCCGCGCGACATCGGTTTCCTGCATCCGGACCAGAAGGCCGAAGTGAAGTTCACCGCCTACGACTTCGCCATCTACGGCGGACTGGAAGGCAAGGTGGAACAGATCGGCGCGGACACCGTCACCGACGAGAAAGGCAATTCGTACTACGTGGTGCGCGTGCGAACCGACCGCAGCACGGTAGGGGAAAAGCTGCTGCCAATCATCCCGGGGATGGTGGCCGAGGTGCATATCCTGACCGGCAAGCGGACCGTGCTGCAGTATCTGCTCAAGCCGATATTGCGCGCCAAGGCCAATGCCTTTACCGAACGTTGAGGAGTGCTGGAAGGCGATATGAAATCCGTTCCTGTCTTGTTGGTAACGCACGACGACCTGCTGTGGCAGCACTGGCGCGCCCTGGATCCGGCGCGCTGGCTGGCTGCGCGTGGCCGTAGCCTGGCGGATCTGCAACGCTGGCGCGAACAGGGCCGCACGCTGGCCATCCTGGATACCGGCCTGCCCCGCCTGCCGTCCTGGCAGGACCCGTCCTGGCAGCCCCTGCTGTCCGGCCTGCAGGTCGTGGTGGCCAGCCCCAGCCCCAACGACGAGCAAGGCGCGCAGGCCCTGGGCGCGGGCGCCCAGGGCTACTGCCATGGTTATGCCCCCACCGCCGCACTGGCGCAGACATTGGAAGTCGTGACGTCCGGCGGTATCTGGATGGGGCGGTCACTGGTGACGCGCCTGCTCAAGCTGGTCACCGAGCGGACCCAGGATGCCGCGCCCTGGGACAACGGCGCCCTGACCGAACGCGAAACCACCGTGGCGCGCCATGCCGCCAGCGGCCAATCCAATGCCCAGATCGCAGACCTGCTGGGCATCACCGAACGCACGGTCAAGGCCCACCTGTCGGCGGTTTTCGACAAGCTGGGGGTCACCGACCGCCTGCAGCTGGCGCTGCGGGTGCACGGCATTTCGGCGCCGGCGGACGCGGGCAGCAAAATCCCCTCCTGAACCTGTCCTTGAGGACAATACCCCCGCGCGCGGTCCCCCACTAGTATCTGGCCATCTTGGATAACTCCCTGAAACGGAACCGACATGGCCAACTCTTCCCCCGCAGTCGTCACTGAACTCTCCGGTCGCGCGTGGATACGCAATAGCGACGGGTCCCTGACCGAACTGCGCCAAGGCAGCAACGTGCCCGCCGGCAGCGACATTGTCACGGCCTCGGGCGCCACGGTCGCCCTGCAAGTCGAGAACGGCATGCCGATCGTGATCGGGGAAAGCCGCGAAGTGGCCGTCAGCGCAGACTTGGCCGGCCCCCTGGCCGACCCGTCCGAAGCGGCGGTCGCCGCGCCCAAGGGCACCGACTCCGACCGCCTGCTGGCCGCCTTGCAAGCCGGACAGGATCCGTTTGAGGTCCTGGATCCCACGGCCGCCACCCTGACCGGCGGCAGCGGCGACGACGGCGGCGGCAGCTTCGTGCGTCTGGCCCGAATCCTGGAGTCGACCAGCCCGCTGGACCTGGCCTACCCCAACCCGGGCCGGGCTGCCGACACGCTGGACCGCGCGTCCAGCGGCGGCAGCGGCGCCGGCGACGCGGGCGATACCAACAACGCGCCCATCGCCGTCAACGATTCCGCCCGCGTCGACGAAAAGACCGCCGTGCGCGGCAACCTGCTGGCCAACGACAGCGATCCCGATGGCGATCCGCTGAGCATCGTTTCGATCAATGGCCGCCCCATGACCCCGGGCGGCGTCGCCGTGACCGGCTCCAATGGCGGCACCTTCATCGTGCAGCCTGACGGCAGCTACGTGTTCGTCCCGGGTTCCAGCTTCCAGCACCTGCCCGAGGGGCAGACCGCCACCACGACGATTTCCTACGTGGTCACCGACCCCAGCGGGGCGACCTCCACGGCCACCGTGGAGATCACGGTCGTGGGCGTCAATGACGCGGCCCAGATCACCGCGTCCAAGCCGGGCGACGACGCCGGCGCGGTCAAGGAAGACGAAGTCTCCACCGCCAACGGCAAACTCAACGTCGTGGACCCCGACGACGGCCAGTCCTTCTTCGTCGCCGTGGCCGAACGTGCGGGCGTCTATGGCACGTTTTCGATCGACGCCAACGGCAATTGGGTCTACAGCCTGAACCAGACCGATCCGCGCGTGCAAGCGCTGGCCGTGGGCGAATCCCTGAAGGAAACCTTCACGGTCACCACCGCCGACGGCACCACCGGCACGGTCACCATCACGATCAACGGCACCAATGACGCCCCGACCATCACCGGCCAGGCCGCCGGCGACGTCGCGGAAGATGGCCTCCAGGAGGTGACGGGCCAGTTGACCAAGCACGACGTTGACACCACCGACACCCATACCTGGTCCCTCAACGACGGTGGCAAGGGTCAGTACGGCACCTTCACCGTCGACCAGAACGGCAAGTGGACCTATGTGCTGGACAACGACAGCGCCAAGGTCCAGGCGCTGGCCGAAGGCCAGAAGGTCACAGACACCATCACGGTGACGGTCGATGACGGCCATGGCGGCAAGGCCACCCAGGTCATCACGGTCACGGTCAGCGGCGCCAACGACGCCCCGACCATCACCGGCACGACCACCGGCGGCATCCAGGAAGACGGTCCCGACGCGACGGTTTCCGGCCAATTGACCCAGCACGACATCGACACCAACGACACGCACACCTGGACCGTCAGCAACGACGGCAAGGGATCGTATGGCAGCTTCACCGTCGACGGCACCGGCAAGTGGACCTATACGCTGGACAATACCAGCGACAAGGTCCAGGCCCTGAAGGAAGGCGAGAAGGTCACCGATACCATCACCGTGACCGTCGATGACGGCCACGGCGGTACGGCCACCCAGGTCATCACGGTCGAGATCACCGGCACCAACGACGCAGCCGTCGTTACCCCGAGCAAGCCGGGCGACGACGCGGGCACCGTCAAGGAAGACGAGATCTCCACCACCGGCGGCAAGCTGGATGTCACGGACAAGGACGCTGGCGAGGCTGTCTTCAAGCCGCAGACCGATGCCGCGGGCGAGCACGGCAAGTTCTCGATCGACGCCAACGGCAACTGGAAGTACACGCTGGACGACACCGATCCCAAGGTCCAGGCCCTGGCGGTCGGCGAGAAGCTGACCGAGACCTTCACGGTCACCACGGCCGACGGCACCCAGAGCACCGTCACCGTCACCATCGAAGGCACCAACGACGATCCGACGCTGTCCGGCAAGACCGACGGCGCGGTCGCCGAAGACGGCACCAGCACCGCCACCGGCAAGCTGGACGTGGCCGACGTCGACACGAGCGACACGCACACCTGGACCGTCAGCAACGACGGCAAGGGATCGTATGGCTCGTTCACCGTCGACCAGAACGGCAACTGGAAGTACGAGCTGGACAACACCAGCGACAAGGTCCAGGCCCTGAAGGAAGGCGAGAAGGTTACCGATACCATCACCGTGACCGTCGATGACGGCCATGGTGGCAAGGCGACCCAGGTCATCACGGTCACGGTCACCGGCACCAACGACGCAGCCGTGGTCACCCCGAGCCAGCCGGGCGACGACGCGGGCACCGTCAAGGAAGACGAGATCTCCACCACCGGCGGCAAGCTGGACGTGACCGACAAGGACGCTGGCGAAGCCGTCTTCAAGCCCCAGACCGATGCCGCGGGCGAGCACGGCAAGTTCTCGATCGATGCCAACGGCAACTGGAAGTACACGCTGGACGACACCGATCCCAAGGTCCAGGCCCTGGCTGTCGGCGAGAAGTTGACCGAGACCTTCACGGTCACCACGGCTGACGGCACCCAGAGCACCGTCACCGTCACCATCGAAGGCACCAACGACGATCCGACGCTGTCCGGCAAGACCGACGGCGCGGTCG
>NZ_JAELTJ010001250.1 GCF_016428805.1 Achromobacter sp. ASV32 | reverse complement strand
CACGGGGTGACAGTCCCCACCCGGCAGGTGTCTTCTCCTGACACGCAGTACGCAAAACAAGGCCCGCTTCCAGCGGGCCTTATTTATGAGAGGGTACGTGCGTCCGGCGGGCAGCATTGCGCAGGACCTGTCTCTTATACACATCTCCGAGCCCACGAGACCTAATAACCGATCGCGTATGCCGGCTTGTGCGTGAAAAAGGGGGGGGGGGGGGGGGGGGGGGGGGGGGGGGGGGGGGGGGGGGGGGGGGGGGGGGGGGGGGGGGGGGGGGGGGGGGGGGGGGGGGGGGGGGGGGGGGGGGGGGGGGGGGGG
>NZ_JAELTJ010001249.1 GCF_016428805.1 Achromobacter sp. ASV32 | reverse complement strand
GACGTGGTATTCACGTATGACCGCGTGCCGAAGGTGCCGAACAGCCCGTCGCCGTTCACGCTGTACCTGGGCTCGGTCGCCAAGACTGAGGCGGTGGACCCGATGACGTTGCGCATCACCACTAAAGCTGTCTCTTATACACATCTCCGAGCCCACGAGACCTAATAACCGATCTCGTATGCCGGCTTCGGCGTGAAAAAGGGGGGGGGGGGGGGGGGGGGGGGGGGGGGGGGGGGGGGGGGGGGGGGGGGGGGGGGGGGGGGGGGGGGGGGGGGGGGGGGGGGGGGGGGGGGGGGGGGGGGGGGGGGGGGG
>NZ_JAELTJ010001248.1 GCF_016428805.1 Achromobacter sp. ASV32 | reverse complement strand
CCCCCCCCCCCCCCCCCCCCCCCCCCCCCCCCCCCCCCCCCCCCCCCCCCCCCCCCCCCCCCCCCCCCCCCCCCCCCCCCCCCCCCCCCCCCCCCCCCCCCCCCCCCCCCCTCTTTTCAAGCAGAAGCCGGCATACGAGATCGGTTATTAGGTCTCGTGGGCTCGGAGATGTGTATAAGAGACAGGTCCTGTACTACGCCTTGATACGGCTGGCGTCTTGCCTGCGGGCAGGATTTCCGATGTCCGCTTAATAATTTTAGATATGTTTATTTCTTTTCTTTATTCTTTTTGGTTATATGTTTAACCGCGCTG
>NZ_JAELTJ010001247.1 GCF_016428805.1 Achromobacter sp. ASV32 | reverse complement strand
CCCCCCCCCCCCCCCCCCCCCCCCCCCCCCCCCCCCCCCCCCCCCCCCCCCCCCCCCCCCCCCCCCCCCCCCCCCCCCCCCCCCCCCCCCCCCCCCCCCCCCCCCCCCCCCCCTTTCCAAGCAGAAGCCGGCATACGAGATCGGTTATTAGGTCTCGTGGGCTCGGAGATGTGTATAAGAGACAGGTTGATGCCGGCGCCCACAATCACGGTCGAAAAATGGCGGCCGGCAAGCGCCGCCGGGCGCACATACGGCGCGACCGCGCTCATCGCGCCGCTCCCGCCAACTGCGCGAATGCTGGCGCCATGCTGT
>NZ_JAELTJ010001246.1 GCF_016428805.1 Achromobacter sp. ASV32 | reverse complement strand
CCCCCCCCCCCCCCCCCCCCCCCCCCCCCCCCCCCCCCCCCCCCCCCCCCCCCCCCCCCCCCCCCCCCCCCCCCCCCCCCCCCCCCCCCCCCCCCCCCCCCCCCCCCCCCCCTTTTTCAAGCACAAGCCGGCATACGAGATCGGTTATTAGGTCTCGTGGGCTCGGAGATGTGTATAAGAGACAGGTGGTACGACTTCGCCGTCACGTGTTCCAGCGACCCGGCGTTCTATCGCCGCTTTGCCGGCCGCGTGGAAACCGGCGCGCACACGGTCAGCGATCCGGCCATGGGCGTGGGCGGCGCGTAGCCGGCG
>NZ_JAELTJ010001245.1 GCF_016428805.1 Achromobacter sp. ASV32 | reverse complement strand
CCCCCCCCCCCCCCCCCCCCCCCCCCCCCCCCCCCCCCCCCCCCCCCCCCCCCCCCCCCCCCCCCCCCCCCCCCCCCCCCCCCCCCCCCCCCCCCCCCCCCCCCCCCCCCCCCTTTACACGCAGAAGCCGGCATACGAGATCGGTTATTAGGTCTCGTGGGCTCGGAGATGTGTATAAGAGACAGGTCATAGCGTGCCGGGCGACAAGCCCTTCGCGGGCGGCCTGGCGATGCAGACGCCGGTCGGCACGATCTATTCGTCCAACATCACGCCCGACAAGACCGCCGGTATCGGCGCCTACAGCTACGCCGA
>NZ_JAELTJ010001244.1 GCF_016428805.1 Achromobacter sp. ASV32 | reverse complement strand
CACTTCCGGCGTGTCGCGCTCGGGATCCACGGTGATCAGCAGCACCTGGACGCGGTCGGCGTCAGGCCCCAGTTTCTTCATCACTTCGGTCAGCTCGGCCAGCGAGGTCGGGCACACGTCCGGGCACCTGTCTCTTATACACATCTCCGAGCCCACGAGACCTAATAACCGATCTCGTATGCCGGCTTCTGCTTGAAAAAAGGGGGGGGGGGGGGGGGGGGGGGGGGGGGGGGGGGGGGGGGGGGGGGGGGGGGGGGGGGGGGGGGGGGGGGGGGGGGGGGGGGGGGGGGGGGGGGGGGGGGGGGGGGGGGG
>NZ_JAELTJ010001243.1 GCF_016428805.1 Achromobacter sp. ASV32 | reverse complement strand
GCTGGAAGGCATGAAGACATCCTGCGGCGCCACCCTGATCGCCAGCCAGCAGTTCTACCAGCTGGAGCATGGCGGCGGCGCGGGCGCCGGCACGGGAGTCAATGACCGCCGCGGTGCAGGCCCTGTCTCTTATACACATCTCCGAGCCCACGAGACCTAATAACCGATCTCGTATGCCGGCTTGTGCGTGAAAAGGGGGGGGGGGGGGGGGGGGGGGGGGGGGGGGGGGGGGGGGGGGGGGGGGGGGGGGGGGGGGGGGGGGGGGGGGGGGGGGGGGGGGGGGGGGGGGGGGGGGGGGGGGGGGGGG
>NZ_JAELTJ010000013.1 GCF_016428805.1 Achromobacter sp. ASV32 | reverse complement strand
CCCCCCCCCCCCCCCCCCCCCCCCCCCCCCCCCCCCCCCCCCCCCCCCCCCCCCCCCCCCCCCCCCCCCCCCCCCCCCCCCCCCCCCCCCCCCCCCCCCCCCCCCCCCCCGCCCCCCCCCCCCACCTCCACAACCGCATCGTCGTCGGCAGCGTCAGATGTGTATAAGAGACAGCCCCTGCGCGGCGGCGGCCGGCCACAGCGCGGCCGCGGGCGCGGCCAGCGCGGTAGCGATGCGCAGCGCCAGCGTCAGGCGGGTCAGGCGGCTATTCGCGCCGCGGTGAAGTAAGCCGCTAGCGCGGCCGGCAGGTAAGTAAGCCATGGTCGTCCTTTCGATCCAACGGGTATCGGCATTCGTGTGCCTCTACTGACCATGACCCTCGACCATCCCGGATCGGACAGCGCATCCTCGTCTTTTTTGTAACAGCGGAAGCTCCATGCGTTCAGGCCTGCCCCTCGCGCGGCGCGATCGTCACCCAGTACGCGCTGCGATAGCGCACCCGCACCGGCAAGGTGGACGGCAGCGCTGCCAGCACCGCATCGGTGTCCTGCAACTGGAAGGCGCCCGAAATCCGCAATCCGGCCACCGCCGGGTCGCAGCGCAGGATGCCGGCGCGGTAGCGGCCCAGCTCGGCCGCGAAGGCATCCAGACGCAATGCGCTGGCGTGCAGCACGCCGCGGGTCCAGTCGGCCGCGTGCGGGTCGGCGGGTTCGGCAAGCAGCGGCGCGTCGTCGGTCAGCAAGGCCTGATCGCCGGCCGCCAGTGCCAGCACGGCGTCACCGCGGTGCAGGCTGACCTGCCCTTGCTGCACGCTGACGCGGCAGTCCTGCCCATCCTGGCGCACGCAAAAGCGCGCTGTCTGTGCGGCGATGTCGCCCTGGCGGGCCCGTACCACGAAGGGCCGCGGATGCACGCCGCCTTCGGCCACGGCATGCACCGCGATCTCGCCGGCGCGCAGGCGCACCAGCCGCAAGTCGGCATCGAACAGCACGTCGACCGCGCTGGCGGTATTCAGGCGCAACGACGAGCCGTCGGCCAGCGCCACCTGGCGCTGCTCGCCGGTCGCGCTGCGATAGTCTGCGGTCCATTCCAGCGGACTGGCGCGCCAGGCGGCCCAGCCGACCGGCCCCGCCACAATCAGCGCGGCCAGCGTCTTCAAGGCGCGGCGGCGGTCGCCCGATTCCGGCCGGTTCAGCGTGGCCATGCCCAGGGCCGACGGGATCAGGCCGAAGCGCTGGTTCACGCGCTGCGCCCGCTGCCAGGCGTGTTCGTGCTCGGCACGGCTGGCGCGCCATTGCTCGCAGGCATGGATGTCGGCGTCGGTGGCGCGGTCCGAACTCAGGCGCAGCAGCCAGCGCGCGGCCTCGCGCGCCACTCTGCGTTCCACGGCGGGCAGCTCGCCCGCCATGTCCCACGACGCGCTCACATCACCGCCATGATGCATTGCTCGTATCCCTTGGCGATGTAGCGGTGTACCGAGCGCAACGACACGTTCAGGCGCGCGGCGATCTCGCCATGGCTCAGCCCTTCCAGTTGCGCCATCAGGAACGCCTGCCGCGCCGGCAGCGCCAGCCCGGCCAGCATCTCGTCGATTTCCTGCAGGGTTTCCAGGATCAGCAGGCGCTGTTCGGGGGACGGCGCCACCGCTTCAGGCGCCAGGGCCAGCGCGTCCAGGTAGGCCTGCTCCAGCGAGCGGCGCCGGTGCAGATTCAGCACCAGACGCTTGGCGATCGTGGTCAGGTAGGCGCGCGGTTCACGCAGCGCGTCCAGTTCATGGCGGTGGCGCAAGACGCGCAGGAAGGTGTCCTGCGCCAGGTCGGCGGCGTCGAACGAATTGCCCAGCTTGGCCCGCAGCCAGTTGTGCAGCCATCCATGGTGCGCGCGATACAGCAGATGGACAGCGTCGCCAGAGGCAAGCGCAAGGTTGGACACGGCGGACTCCCGAACAATCTTGATTACAAATAACAATCAATCTCATTCTAAATGCAAAACCCTGATTCCGGTCAAGCCGCCCGTGCGCGGCGCGGGCGGCGATATGATGGGGACAGATTCGACCGCGGCTCCCGCGGCGCTCCCCTACCCAGGCCTGCCACCATGCTCTACAGCGTCTTGAAACTCATCCATCTGCTCGCCGTCATCCTGTGGGTAGGTGGCATGCTGTTCGCCCACTGTTTCCTGCGGCCGGCGGCCGCGCAGTTGGAACCGCCGCAACGCCTGCGCCTGATGGCCGCGGTGCTGGGCCCGTTCCTGAACGCCGTGCTGGCCGCGATCGTGCTGATCCTGGCGACCGGCGCGGCCATGATCGGCCAGGAGGCCAGTCAGGCCGTGCAGACCGGCGGCGCTTTCTTCATGCCGCGCAGCTGGACCCTGATGGCCTCGGGCGGGCTGGTGATGACGGCGATCTATGCCTACATCCGCGCCCTGCTGTACCCGCAATTGCGCGCGGCGGTGGCAGGCGCGGACTGGCCGGCGGGCGGCCGGGCCATGGCAGGCATCCGCCGCTGGGTGGGCATCAACCTGGTGCTGGGGTTGCTGATCGTCGTGGCGGTCTTCCTGGCTTGAGCCGGGCCTGCCCGCATCGTTCAGTCTGCACCGCGTCCCGCCAGCCGCCGGCAAGCCGGTGAAGCCGGGAACACGCGGATCAGTCCGGGGCCTGTTTCCACGGGAAGGCGCCTTCCAGTGGAAACAGGCCCTGGGACCCCATCGCGGCTAAGCTATCGGACAAGCACGACCGTCCATCGGATTTCTTGGGTTCCGTGCAATACGCTGTACATCCGGCGTGGCCACACTGAACCGGACTCTCGCGGGTCTGACAACATAAAAGGAAAACCGATGATCAAACGCGTCATGCAACTGGCCGCCCTGGGCCTGTCCACCGCCACCTTCACCGCCGCCTTCGCCGCCGCGCCCATCGACAACAGCGCGCTGGAACAACCCGGCTTTCGCGAACACAAGACCACCTACGGCCTGGTCTATCGCCTCCCCAAGGAAGTCAACACCGTACTGGACGCCAAGGTGTACAGCGTGCTGCGCCCCGACCTGGTGGCGCTGGGCCTGAAGACCGAGGCCGAGACGCCCAACATCCCCCACGTGACCGTGGTCCACATCCACAACGCCGACCCGGCCACGCCGGCCCGCATGCTCAAAGCCCTGCCCAAGCCGCCGGCGCCGCTGGCCATCACCCTCAAGAACTTCTACCCGACCGAAGCCGCCAAGGGCGCGGGCCACCCGTGGTGGCTGGACCTGGGCGTGGTCAAGAACGGCGCGGGCTATGAGGCCATGATGGCCTACAACACCGCCGCCACCGCCGCCCTGGCGCCGCTGCGCGACGGCCCGCTGCCGCGCGTCACCGGCCCGGTCTACGTCAAGATGGCCGACGCCGGCCGCGAGCTGGTCAAGACCATGGGCGTGAGCGGCGTGAACGTGGTCAAGGACGGCAAGGAAGTCCGTGCCCACAACCCGCACAACACGCTGGTCTACAGCATGGCGCTGTACGACGAGCGCCTGGCCAGCGCCATGAAGGTGGAAGCAGACAAGTTCAACGCCGCGCTGCCCGACGGCATCGAGACGACCTTCAAGGACGTGTCGATCGTCGAACTCGGTTTCGCCGGCAACGTGACGCGCGAAATCTACCGCATCAGCCTGGAAGACGGCTCGGTCACCGACGTGGCCACGGGCAAGGCCGTCAGCCGCTGAGGTGGCGGCGGCCCCGCCACGCGGGGCCGCGCGGCCCGGCGCCGGACGCGGCCTCATCCCGGCGCCGTTCACCGCCACCTGCGCTGCCCCGCGGCTCAGTCCTCGGCCAGCCGCTCGCGCAACACCTCCCGCACCTGGCCGCGCAGCCACGCCTGCAGCGGCGAGGCGTGCTGGCGGCGCGCCCACACCATTGCCAGCTCCATTTTGCGCAACCGCGCCGGCATCTCCAGCATGGCCAGCGGAAAGTGGCGGCAGTGCACCCGCGCCACGCTGGCCGGCATGGTGGTGGCGTAGTCGGTGTCCACCAGCACGTACGGCGCCACGCCAAAGCCGGACAGGTAGGCCGAAAATGCCATGCGCGCCGCGCCGGGCTTGAGCAGCCGGTCGAAGGTAGTCTCGCGGCCGTACATCTGCTCGAAGGCGAACCACTTGATGGCGCCCAGGTCCGCCAGCGTCAACGCACCGCGGCCCGCCCACGGATGCCGCGCCGACAGCACGCACACGCGGCGGTCCGTATGCAATGCATCGCTGTGAAAGCGCGCCGGCACCTTGCCGAACAGGCCGATGGCGATGTGCAGGCGCTCGGCCTCCAGATCGTCGGGCGCCAGATCGCCATGCAGCGACTGGAACCGCAGGGTCACGCCCGGCGCGGCACGATGCAGCCGTTCGATCAGCGGCGCGGCCAGCAGAATCTCGCTGTGCGCGCCGGTGCCGATGTTGACCACGCCCTCGGCACGCGCCGGGTCAAAGGCCTCGGGCGGGCGCAAGGCCGCTTCGATCTGCGCCAGCGCGTCATGGACCGCGGCATGCAGCTCCAGCGCCCGCTCCGTCGGCACGAAGCGGCCCTTCACCACCACCAGCAGCGGGTCCTCCAGCCGCAGACGCAGGCGCGCCAGGTCGCGGCTGATGGCCGGCTGGGTCTTGTGCAGCACGCCGGAACTGGCCGTGGCGCTGCGCGTGCGCATCAGCACGTCGAAGGTCAGCAGCAGGTTCATGTCGAGCCTGCGCAGATAGGGCAACGCAGCGGTATCGGTCATGACGTGATGCTATGCCTTTCGTGAATGCCTTGAAAGACCCATATCAGATTTGACATGCCATGCTTGCACCCGCGGCATTGGGCAAGCCGCGCGGCCTTGGCTACAGTCCGCGGGCGGACCGGGCGCATCGACCCGGCCGCGCCGCTATGGAGACAGGCATGCCCCCCCACTCGTACCGCCGTATTCCGGCCCTGGCCCGCTGGGCCGGCAGCGCCGTACTGGCCCTGGCCGCCGCCCTGCCGCTGGGCGCCCGCGCCGCCGACTTCCCCACCCGCCCGATCACCCTGGTGGTGCCGTTTCCTGCCGGCGGCACGCCCGACATCCTGGCCCGTCTGCTGGGCGACAGCATCGCCAAGCGCCTGGGCCAGCCCCTGATCGTGGAGAACCGCGCGGGCGCCGGCGGCAATATCGGTGCGCAGGCGGTGGCCCGCGCCGCGCCCGACGGCCAGACGCTGCTGATGTGCGCCTTCGGCTGCACCGTCGCGCCATCGCTGTACCAGCCCCCGCCCTACGACATCGTCAAGGACTTCGCGCCCGTCGCCCTGATCGGCACGGTACCCAGCGTGCTGGTGGTCAATCCCAAGGTGCCGGCGGACACGCTGCAAGCCCTGCTGGCCTACGCCCGCGCCCACCCCGGCAAGCTCAATTCGGCCTCGTCCGGCGTAGGCGGTTCGGCCCACCTGGCCACCGAGCTGCTCAAGCAGCGCGCTGGCATCGACCTGGCGCACATCCCCTACAAGGGCGCCGGCCAGGTCGCGGCCGACCTGCTGGGCGGCCAGGTCGACATGTATTTCGACAACCTGCCCGCGTCGCTGGCCAACATCCGCGCCGGCAAGCTGCGCGCCCTGGCGGTGGCCAGCGCCGCGCGCGCGCCCGCCATTCCCGACGTGCCCACCTTCGCCGAGGCGGGCGTGCCCGACTTCCTGATCACGCCCTGGTTCGGTGTGATGGCACCGGCTGCCACGCCGGCGCCGGTGCTGGACACGCTGCACGACGCCTTCGACCAGGCGCTGAAATCGCCCGAGGTGGCCGCCAAGATGCGCGAGCTGGGCGTGGAGACCGCCTCCGGCTCGCGCGCCGACCTGGGCCGCTTCGTCGCCGCCGAGACCGTGAAATGGCAAGGCGTCATCACGGCCAACCACATCAAGGCCGAATGATGGCGGATGTCATTGCCGCTGCGTCCGCCGCAGGGACGCCTGCCGCAGGATCGCCTGCCGCGGGATCGCCTGCCGCCCGCCCGCCCATCCGCCTGCGGGACATGGGCGCGTTCCACGTCGGCGGCCGCGACGTCACGCTGGCCGGACTGCCGCGGCGCGAACTGGTCATGGCCGAAGGCGGCCAGCCGGTGCAACTGGACCCCAACGGCACCTACCGGGTCGAACAGATGTACGCCCAGTATTTCCTGGCCGAACCGGCCAGCGGGCGAGCGCCCGTGGCGTTCTGGCATGGCGGCGGCATGACCGGCGCCGCCTGGGAAACCACGCCCGACGGCAGGCCGGGCTGGCTGCACGATTTCCTGCGGCGTGGCTGGGACACTTACCTGTGCGACGCGGTGGAACGCGGTCGCGCCGGCGCCGCCCCACAGATCTGGCCCGAGGCGCCCGTGGTACAGGCGCAGGAAGACTGCTACACCCGCTTTCGCATCGGCCGTCCGGGCACCCGGCCCGGCCCCGGCAGCGCCTATCCGGACACGCAGTTTCCGCTGGAATCGTTTTCCCAACTGGCCGCGCAGATGGTGCCGCGCTGGGTCCATACCGACGCCGCCATCCTGCGCGCCTATCTGGAATTCCTGGACCGCATCGGCCCGGCCATCGTGGTGTGCCATTCGCAGGCCGGCGTGTTCGGCATCCGCGCCGCGCATGCCCGTCCGGCAGGCGTGCGCGCGCTGGTGGCGCTGGAGCCGGCCAGCATCCCCGAGCTGGGCGCGCACGCCCGGTACGACACGCCCACGCTGATCGTCATGGGCGACCACATGGACACCGACCCGCGCTGGCCGCGCATGCGCCAGCGGGCGCGGGACTTCGCCGCGCGTCATCCCTGCGTCACGCTGCTGTCGCTGCCAGACCTGGGCATCCACGGCAATTCGCACATGCTGATGATGGACCGCAACAGCCTGGACATCGCCGCACGGGTGCATGACTGGCTGACCGCGTTGCCGGACTGAAACCGGCAAGGCCGCCGCCCGCCACAGCGGCGGCAGGCGATCCTGCGGCAGGCGATCCTGCGGCAGGCGATCCTGCGGCCGGCGATCCCGCGGCGGGCGATCCCGCGGCGGGCGATCCCGCGGCGGGCGATCCGATGGCAGGCAACCCGGCGGCCATCGCGCCGGCGGCCGCGGACCGGCATCGCGGCATGCGGCGCAGGATCCCCGCTTCCTCCTGCTGCCATTTCGTGGCAGCATTACATCCGCCTCGCACCACCGCCCCGCCCATGTCCCGCGCCGAACGACTCCTGGATCTGCTGCAGACCCTGCGCTGCCACCGCCTGCCGGTCAGCGGCCACCGCCTGGCCGCCGACCTGGGCATCAGCCTGCGCACGCTGTACCGCGACATCGCCACGTTGCAGGCCCAGGGCGCCGAGATCGAAGGCGAGCCGGGCGTGGGCTACGTGCTGCGCCCCGGCTTCATGCTGCCGCCGCTGATGTTCAGCACCGAGGAAATCGAGGCCCTGGTCCTGGGCACCCGCTGGGTGGCCGACCGCTCGGACCCGCGCCTGGGCCAGGCGGCCCGCAACGCGCTGGCCAAGATCAGCGCGGTGCTGCCGCAGGAACTGCGCGACGAACTGGACGCCATCCCGCTGCTGGTCGGCCCCAGCTCCTGGGCGGTGGTCGACCGGGTGGACCTGTCCCTGATCCGCCAGGCGATCCGTGCCGAACAGAAAATCTCCATCACCTACCGCGACGACAAGGGCGCCGATTCCGCGCGCGTGATCTGGCCCTTCGCGCTGGGCTTTTTCGACAGCGTGCGCATCGTCATGGCGTGGTGCGAACTGCGCCAGGACTACCGCCACTTCCGCACCGACCGCATCGCTACGCTGGACGCGGGGCCGCGCTACCCGCGCCGCCGCCACGCCTTGCTCAAGGAGTGGCGCGCCATCAACGCCGTCAAGCGCGACGACTGCTGACACGCGGGGGATCGCCGCCGCCGCCAGTGCGACATGCCGGCGTTCGACTACTGACAAAATCTGACAGTATCCCTCTCTAAGATGAGCGCTCATTCAACCAGGAGCGCATCATGTCCGCCAAGCATTTCGTCATTTTCTACGTCGACAAGCCCGAAGCCAGCGCCGCGTTCTACAGTGCGCTGCTGAACCGCCCGCCCATCGAAACCTCGCCCACCTTCGCCCTGTTCGCGCTGGACGCCTGCCTGATGCTGGGCCTGTGGTCGCGCCATACCGTCGAACCGGCCGCGGCCGGCCGCGGCGGCTGCACCGAACTGGCGTTCACCGTGCCCGACGCCGACGCCCTCAACCAACGCCACATCGACTGGAGCCTGCGCGGCCTGCCCATCCTGCAAGCCCCCACCGACATGGACTTCGGCCGCACCTTCGTCGCGCTGGACCCCGACGGCCACCGCCTGCGCGTGTTCGCCCCCGCGCCCGAACCGACCCAGGCCGAAGCCAAGGCAGAGGCCGAACTCATCACGATCCCAGCATTCCGAGGAGCCTGAACCACAGGTAGTCCAACGGCACCAGCGCCACGAACGACACCAGCGCCGTCACCAGGCTCAGCGCCAGCCCGCTGCGCGCCGGTACCTGGCCCATGCCCATCGCCACCACGATGGGCGAGGCCTGGTACGGCATGATGACGGTGGCGTAGCCGGCTACCTGCGCCATCAGCACCGTCATCAACGGAAAGCCCGAGGCCTGCGCCAGCGTCTCGGCCAGCGGCGTGTACAGGGCCGGCACGCCGTTGGCCGTCACCACGAAATTCAGCGCGGCCGACAGGCCCACCAGCGAAAAGAAGCTCTGCATCGGCGCCTCGGGCGACAGCGGCAGCCAGGCCAGCAACGCGCGCCCGATGATGCCGCCCAGCCCGCTGTCGGCCACCATCGCGGCCAGGCCCAGGATGCCCGCCACATAGATCGCGGTACGGAAATTCACCTCTTTGCCGAACTGCTCACCACTGACGAAACCCACCTTGGGCAACAGGCAGACGCACGCCGACGCCAGCCCGATCCAGGCCGGCGACACCCCATGCCAGCCATCCGTCACCCAGCCCAGCAGGGTCAACGCCAGCAACACCGCCAGGCGCTTCTCCGCGCCGGACAAAGGCCGCGGCGCGGGCGCCGGCGCGGCCGGCTGCGGCGTGTCGCGAAACATCCAGGCAATACAGGCCACCAGCACCGCGCCCTTCAGAATGCCCAGCACCGGCGCATGCAGCCACAGGTACGGCAGATACCCCAGCTGCAGCCCGTAGCTGGTTTCGATGCTGCCCGCCATCACCAGGTTGGGCACATTGGCCGGCAGGATCGAGGTCGACAACTGAAAGGTGCCGAAACCCACCGCCAGCGCCAGCCCGATGCGGCCGCGGCGGCCGGCGGGCAGCCCGATCTGGTCGGCAAAAGCCAGCACGATCGGCATCAGCAGGGCAATGCGGCCCATGTTCGACGGCATCACGAAGGCCAGCAGATAGGTCAGCGCCACCACGCCCGCCACCACCCGCGGATACGACCCCGACAGGCGCCGCGACAGCGCACCGGCCATGCGGTCGGCCAGGCCGGTGTATTTCAGGGCCAGGCCCAGCACGTAGCCGCTCAGCACCAGCCAGAACGCCGCTGACGAAAACCCCGAGAAAATCACCTCGCGCGGCGCCACCGCCAGGATGGCCGCGGCACTGAAGAACAGCAGCGCCGTCAGGTATTCGGGCAGGCGCGAAAAGGCCCACAGCGCAATCGTGATGGCCGTGAGCAGCGCGGGTAGAATCGGAAAATTGGAGGCAATAAGATGCATGGGCAACCCACGGCAAGAATTCGGATCGGCGCAGTGTACGGACCCTGTCCGCCGCTGAAAATGCGCGATTCGCATAGGCTGCCTCTACGCGCCGCGTAGGCTCCTCATGCGCTTCGACCTGACCGACCTGGCGCTGTTCCTGCACGTGGTGCAGGCGGGCAGCATCACCCACGGCGCAGCCCGCGCCAACCTGGCGCTGGCCGCGGCCAGCGCCCGCATCCGCAATCTGGAAGCCTCGCTCGGCGCGCCGCTGCTCGAACGCCGCCGCCAGGGCGTCATCCCGACTGCGGCCGGACAAAAGCTGGCGACCCATGCGCGCGTCATGCTGGCCCAGGCCGACCGGTTGCGCGACGACCTGGCCGGCTTTTCCGGCGAATTCGGCGGCTCGGTGCGCATGCTGTCCAACACCAACGCCCTGACCGCCTTCCTGCCCGAAGCGCTCAGCGGCTTCCTGGCGGCGCATCCGCGCATCAACGTCGAATTGCAGGAAATGCTCAGCGACGAAATCGTCGAATGCATCGCCGACGGCTCGGCCGACATCGGCATCGTGGCCGGCACGGTCGATACCGGTGCGCTGGAAACCTACGCCTACCGCAGCGACCACTTCGTGCTGATCGTGCCCGCCCGGCATGCGCTGGCCGGTGCGAATCAGGTCGCGTTCCGCGACGTGCTCGACGAAGACTTCATCGGCCTGGACCGCAGCAGCGCCTTGCAGCGCTTCCTGGCGCGCCAGGCCCTGGTGGCGGGCAAGCCCATCAAGCTGCGGGTGCAATTGCGCAGCTTTGACGCCATGTGCCGGCTGGTCGAGGCCGGCGTCGGCGTGGGCATCGTGCCCGAGACAACGGCGCACAGCATGCGCCGCTTGCTCAAGGTGGTGCCGGTAGCGTTGTCCGACGCCTGGGCCTCGCGCGAACTGCTGGTGTGCGTGCAGTCGCGTCAGGCGCTCAGCGCGCGCGCCCGGCGCCTGCTCGATCACCTGCTGGCGGACTCGGGCGCGGCGCCCTTCATGCCGGGGCCGAGTACAGATCCGTCATGAACTGCGTGGCCTTCACGCCGGTGCCGGTCAGCAGCACCACGGTGCGCTCGGCCGGGTGGATCGCGCCGCACGCCTGCAACACGTCCAGCGCGGCGGCGGCGGTAGCGCTGGTGGGCTCGGCGTAAAGCCCCATGGCGGCCAGCTTGCGCACGGCGGCAATGATGTCCGCTTCCGGCACCGCCACGGTCTGGCCGCCGCTGGCGCGGATGGCCTGCAGCACTTCGCGCAGGCGCACAGGCCGCTTGATGGCCGTGCCCTCGGCCACCGTAGGCAGCACCTCGCGCGGCACCAGGGTGTCGACCCCCGCCTGGAAACTGGCGTCCACCGGCGAGCAATGCAGCGGCTGCGCCACGAACAGGCGCGGCAGGCGCCGGATCTGGCCGGCCGCCAGCAGTTCGGCAAAGCCGATGGCGCAGCCCAGCACGTTGCTGCCCGCGCCGGCCGGAATCACGATGTTGTCCGGCGCCTGAAAGCCGAAGTCCTCCCACATCTCGTAGGCGATCGACTTGGTACCCTGCAGAAAGAACGGCTGCCAGTTGTGGCTGGCGTAGAAGATCTCGGCGGACGCGCGGATGGCTTCGGTCTCGGCGTTCTCGCGCGGGCCTTCCACCAGCCGCACGTCCGCGCCGAATGCGCGGATCTGCGCGACCTTGGCGCTGGACGTGTAGGCCGGCGCGAAGATAGTGACGCCCATGCCCGCGGCCGCGCCGAACGCGGCTATGGCGGCGCCGCCGTTGCCGGAGCTGTCTTCCGCGATGGCCGCCACGCCGATCTGGCGCAGCCACGACAGCATCACGGCGGCGCCCCGGTCCTTGAAGCTGCAGGTGGGGTTGAACCACTCCAGCTTGAAATGCGGCCGCAGGCCGCCCCAGGCACGCTCCACCATCGGGGTGCAGCCCTCGCCCATGGATACCGGCTGCGCCACGGCGCGCGGCAGCGCGGCGTGATAGCGCCAGAGCGAGCGTTCGCCACGGACGATGTCATCACGCGAAATCCCCGGCAGCGGCGAAATCATCAGCGGCGTGCGGGCATCGGAACACCAGCGCGCTTCGTCCAGCGCATGGCGCGCGCCGGTGACGGGGTCGAAATAGCAGGGCTCGGACATGACGGCACGCTCGGCAATTAAACGGAACCGCCGCAGTCTAGATCCGTCCCGGCACTTGGCGTTGCAATATCATGTTGCGATAACCGCAATGGAGAATCGCCATGGAGCGTGGCGCGTTATGGGAATACCAGGTGTTCTGCGCCGTCGCCGAACGCCAGAGCTTCGTGCTGGCGGCGCGCGCGCTGGGCGCCTCGCCCAGCGCCGTGACCCGCGCGGTGCAATCGTTGGAGCGCCAGGTGGGCGCGCAGCTTCTGCTGCGCAGCAAGAACAGCGTGGTGTTGACGCCGCAAGGCGAAAGCTATTTCCAGTCGGCCCGCGGGCTGCTGCAACTGGAAAGCCAGGCGCGCGAGGCGCTGCGCGATGCCCAGCTGGGCGACCAGGGCCGGCTGCGGTTCTCGGCGCCCGACCTGCTGGGCGTGACGTTGCTGCCGGCCGTGCTGCGGCGCTATACGGCCGAGCACCCCGGCGTCACCGTGGACATCAGCTACACCGACAAATGGGTCGACCCCATCGCCGAGGGGCTGGACTTTGCCATCCGTGGCGGCTTTCCGGCGTCCAGCGACCTGCTGGGCGCGCGGCTGTGGCCCTACGCGCGGTTGCTGTGCGCCAGCCCCGACTATGTCGCCCGCATGGGGCTGCCGCGCGAACCCGGGGAACTGGCGCGCCACCGGCTGATCATGCACACCGGCCCGCGCGTGCTCAAAGACTGGCACCTGCGCCGCGACAAGCGCATCGTGCGCCTGCATGCCGAACCGGCGGTACGCGTCAGCACCGGCAGCGGCCTGATGGCGCTGGCCTTGCAAGGCGTGGGCATTGCCCGGCTGGCGGATTGGGCCGCGGCACCGGAAATCGCCCGCGGCACCCTGGTGCGGGTGTGCCCGGGCTACACGGCCACGTCGGCGCGGGGCGCCGCGCCGCAGATGCACGCGGTCTACGGATCGCGCACGCTGCCGGCGCGGGCCCGCGCCATGCTGACCACGATCCGCCAGTGCGCGCAAGACTTGCTCGGCCCGGCCCCGAACCATTGAGGCCGGCCGGCGCCGCCGGCAAGCCCCTGGCACCCCCGACCGCCCCCCGGACGCTGTGGCGATATCAGGAGCGCTGCTCGCGCGCCTTGAGCACCACCGTCTGCGCGGACTTCCTGAACAGCAGGTAGTACAGGGCCGCCAGCGCCAGCAGGAACGGCACGCCGAACACCAGCGTCATCTTGAACACGCCGGTGAAGTAGGTGGTGCACAGAATCGCCAGCATGGCGCCCGCCCCCAGCAGCGTCAGCACGGGAAAGCCCGGCATCCGGAACGACAGCGGCGCGCCGCCTTCCCGCGCCCAGCGGCGGCGGAAGAAGTAGTGCGTGACGAAGATCATCATCCACGTGAACAGCGCCCCGAACATCGAGATCGCCATCATCAGCGTGAACGAGGTTTCCGGATACAGCACGTTCAGCACCGTGGCGATGGCGATGCCGCTGGTCGACAGGAGCAACGCGTTCAGCGGCGTGCCGTTGCGCGTCAGCCGGCCCATCGCCGCGGGCGCATGACCCGCCCGCGACAGGCTGAACATCATGCGGGTGGTGATGTACAGCTGGCTGTTCATGGCCGACAGGGCCGCCACCAGCACGATGAAGTTGATGACGCCGGCCGCGTACGGCACATTCACCGCCTGCATCACCGTCACGAACGGGCTGCCGCCCTTGCCCGCCTGGTCCCACGGCACGATGGCCAGGATCAGCGCCAGCGTCAGCAGGTAAAAGACCACCAGCCGCACGATGGTGGCGCGAAAGGCCTTTTTCACCGCACGCTCGGGATCCTCGGCCTCGCCCGCGGCCACCGCGATCATCTCCACGCTCAGGTAGCTGAAAATGGAAATGACCACCGCGATCCACATGCCCCACACGCCGTTGGGGAAAAAGCCGCCATGCGCCGTGTACTGCGCGGCGCCGAATTGCGGATTGCCCCAGACCACGTAGGCGCCCAGGATGATGAACGCCACGATGGCACTGATCTTGATCGTCGAGAACCAGTATTCGATGGTGCCGAAGGCCTTCACGCTCATGGCGTTGATGAAGATCAGCGCCGCCGAGAACAGGCACACCCATTGCCATCCCGGCACCCCGGGGAACCAGTACTTCATGTACTCGGCCACCGCCGTGACTTCGGTGCCCACCGCCAGCACCACGCAGGACCAGTACGCATAGCGCACCAGAAAGCCCGCCAGCGGCCCGATGTAGTGCTCGGCATAGGCGCCGAACGAGCCAGACGTAGAATGCGCCACGGTCATCTCGGCCAGGCAGCCCATCAGCAGCAGCGTGATCAGCCCGCCGATGGCGTAGCTGATGATCACGCTGGGCCCCGCGAAGCCGATCGCGAACTTGCTGCCCAGGAACAGGCCGGTGCCGATGGCCCCGCCGATCGCGATCATGCTCATCTGGCCAGAGGTCAAGCGACGCTTGAGCCCCTGCTCCCGTTCGGTGATTTTCCCGAACCCTTGTTGTTGTGTCATGTCTCCTCCGGTACTGCTATCTCTTAGTGGATGCAATGCTTGCCGGCCCCGCGCGGCGTATCAGGTCACGGCGGACCGCTGCTTGAATTCGGGCTTGTCCCAGGCGCGGCTGTCCAGCACGTCCTTCAGGATCTCGACCGCGTCCCAGACGTCGGCGTAGCCGAAGTACAGCGGCGTCAGGCCAAAGCGCAGCACCTCGGGTTCGCGGTAGTCGCCGATCAGGCCGCGCGCGATCAGCGCCTGCATGACCTCGTAGCCGTTGGGATGGCGCAGGCTGACGTGGCTGCCGCGCTCGGCGTGGTTGCGCGGCGTCACCAGCGTCAACGGATGGCCGGCGCAGCGTTCCTCGACCAGTGCGATGAACAGGTCGGCCAGTGCCAGCGACTTCTTGCGCACGTCGGCCATGTCGGCCTCGCGCGCCACGTCCAGGCCGCACTCCACCATGGCCAGCGACACGATGGGCTGGGTACCGCACAGATAGCGGCGAATGCCGCCAGCCGGCTCGTAGGCGACCGTCATGTCGAACGGGCGCTGGTGGCCCCACCAGCCGGACAGCGGCTGCCAGAAGTCCTGGATGTGGCGCGGCGCCACCCAGATGAAGGCCGGCGCGCCGGGGCCGCCATTCAGGTATTTATAGGTGCAGCCGACGGCGTAGTCGGCATCCGAACCGTTCAGGTCCACCGGCACCGCGCCCGCGGCGTGGGCCAGGTCCCAGATGACCAGCGCGCCGCGCTCGTGCGCGGTCCGGGTGACCGCGGCCATGTCGTGCATCTGGCCGCTGCGGTAATTCACGTGCGACAGCAGCACCACCGCGACGGACTCGTCCAGCGCCTTGTCCAGCGGCAATTCGTCGTCGATCAGGCGCATCTCGTAGCCCTGCTGCAGCAGGTCGATCATGCCCTGGATCATGTACAGGTCGGTCGGGAAATTGTCGCGTTCGGACAGGATGACGCGGCGCGCCGGCTGGCGTTTCTGCTGGATACGCAGGCTGGCGGCCAGGGCCTTGAAGATATTCAGCGAGGTCGTGTCGGTAATCACCAGTTCGCCGTCGCGGGCGCCCAGCAGGCCGGCCAGCTTGTCGCCCAGGCGGGACGGCAGCTCGAACCAGCCGGCGGTGTTCCAGCTGCGGATGAGGCCCGTGCCCCATTCCCGGGTGATGACTTCGGCGGCGCGGGCGGCGGCGGCGCGGGGCATCACGCCCAGCGAATTGCCATCCATATAGAGCACGCCGGGCGGCAGGTCGAAGCGCGCCTTCAGGGGCGCAAGGGGGTCCAGGCGGTCTGCGGCGACGCAGGCTTCGCGGGTATGCATTCACAGCTCCTTCAGGCATTATGCTGCGTACATACTAGCAGCGCCGGTGAGCCGAATAGTTGCAAAACCAGGCGTGGCTTACCCTAGGATTTCGCATTAAATTGCGTCTTGGGCCATTTTTTCGAATTGGATTGCATCGTGCATCTAGACGCCATCGACCAGCGCATTCTGTACCGTCTGCAAGAGAACAGCCAGCTCAGCAACCAGGACCTGGCCGAGCAGGTCGCCCTGTCGCCGTCGGCCTGCCTGCGGCGCGTGCGCGCCCTGGAAGAAGGCGGCCTTATCCGCGGCTACCGCGCGGTGCTTGACGCGGACAAACTGGGCTTCGAGCTGGAAGCCATCGTGCACGTCTCGCTGGACCAGTCCCGCGCCGGCTGGCACGAGCAATTCCTGGCCGGCATTGCGCTGTACGACGAAATCACCGAAGCCAGCATCGTCACCGGCGCGTCCAACTACATCCTGACAGTGCGCACCCGCAACCTGGCGGCGTTCTCGCAATTCGTCGAGGAAAAACTCAGCAAGATCGCCGGCGTGCGCGACCTGTGCTCGCACCTGGTCATGCGCAAGGTGAAGAACCGCGGCGGCATGCTGCCGCTGGGGGCATGGCGGTAGGGAAGCTCTACGAATACCGCAGGAAGCCGAACACCGTGACGAAGTGGCAGGCCGAGCCGCCCATGACGAACAGGTGCCAGATGCCGTGCGCGTGGCGCCAGCGCTTGTCGTTGGCGTAGAACACCGTCCCCACCGTATATAGCGCCGCCCCGGCCAGCAGCCAGGCCAGGCCTGCCGAGGACAGCGCGCTGGCGATGGGCGCGGCGAACAACACGCCCAGCCAACCCATGGCCAGGTATAGCGGCAAGGCGGGCGCCGCCCCGCGCGCCCACCACAGTTCACGGCCGATACCATATAGCGCCAGCAGCCAGATGGCCACCGCCATGGCCGCGCCCCAGCCCAGTTCCAGCGGCGCGAACGCCAGGGGCGTGTAGGTGCCGGCGATCAGCAGGTAGATGGCGCAGTGGTCCGCCTTGGCCCATAGTGCTTTGCGGCGCCCGCGCGTGCAGTGATACAACACTGACGACGCGTAGACGGCGATCATGGAGGCGGCGAACACGGCGCACGCCACGATCTGGCGCGGTTCCACCCTGAGTTCCGCCGCTCGGACGATCAGCGCGCCCGACGCGGCCACGGCCAATGCCAGGCCGGCCAGGTGCGTGGCGCTGTTGAAGCGTTCCCCTTCGTACATGCCATCCCCTCCCGCGCAGCCGGTGCGCCTGCGCTTTCCATCATGCCGGCGCGATGTGACAGCTTGGGGTCAGCACGAACGAGGGGACTCTCAGCAAATGGCGTGCCTGCTTGCAGGCGCGCCATTTGTGCAGGAAGCAGCACCGCTCAGGCGATGAAATCCACCGCCGCCGGATAGCCTTCCAGCGCGCGCGCCGCCAGGATGGCGCGTTGCACCGCGATCGCCATCGCCTCGGCCGCCATGACGCCCAGCAGCATCGGATTGCCGGGCTTGCCCGAGGCGCCGGTGCCCAGCGCGAACACCGTATCGCCGTCCAGCATGGTGTGGATGGGGTTGATGGTGCGGGCCAGGCCATCGTGCGCCATCTGCGCCATCTTCTGCGCCTGGGCCTTGGTCAGCCTGGCGTCGGTGGCCACCAGGCCGATGGTGGTGGCGGCACCCTCGCGCATCGAGGTCGGCAGGTCGCCGGCCAGAATGGCCGCGCGGGTATCCAGCAGATTCTTGCCGTCGGCGGTGCGCGCCCCCGCCAGGACGCGGCCGGTGGCCGGGTCCAGCACATCGCCCACCGCGTTCACCGCCACAATGGCGCCGACCGTGACCCCGGCCACGGTCAGCGACGCGCTGCCCAGGCCGCCTTTCATGGCGCGCTTGGCGCCGTAGAGCTTGCCCACCGTGGCCCCGGCGCCCGCGCCCACGTTGCCCTCTTGCGGCGGCTTGGCGCTGGCCGACTTGCAGGCCTGGTAGCCGGCGGCGGCATCCGGCCGCACCGACGCGTCGCCCACGCCCAGGTCAAACAGAATGGCCGCGGGCACGATCGGCACATGGGCCACGCCCACGTCGAACCCGATCTTGCGTTCTTCCAGATAGCGCATCACGCCCGTGGCCGCTTCCAGGCCGAAGGCGCTGCCGCCGGCCAGCATCACGGCATGGACTTTTTCCACCATGTTGACGGGGTTGAGCAGGTCGGTCTCGCGCGTGCCGGGCGCCGCCCCGCGCACGTCCACCCCGCCCACGGCGCCCGCCTCGGCGATGATCACCGTGCAGCCGGTGGGCCGGCGCGTATCGGTGAAGTGCCCGACCTTCAGTCCGGCCACGTCGGTAATGCTGCCCCCGCCCGGCATGCGCCGCAAACCGCCGCCGCCGTGCGCCGGCGCCACGCCGGCCATCGCCGCGGCGCCTGCCGCCGCCATCATGAACGCCCGCCTGTTCCACTGTTGTTGCACGCCCGTCTCCGTCTGTGTCCTGCCTGGAAATACCCCGTGCCGCCCGGCCCGGAGCGCGATCGATGCATATGACTTGCAGCTATATTTTTACTATTCCTTATGCTTTGTGGAAAAATAGGCCCGTTGTTAGAGTGCGGCTACGCTGGAGGGCATCGCAAGTGCCACATGCTCTCCACAGTGATATCCCATCCGTGGAGCATTGCCATGAAACTCTTGCGCTCGTTGTTCATCGCCGGCCTCGTCCAGGCCGCCGCCCTGTCCGCCGCCCACGCCCAGTCGGGGCTGGACCAGATCAAATCCGCCGGCGTGTTCAAGATTGGCACCGAAGGCACCTACGCCCCGTTCACTTTCCACGACGCATCCGGCCAGCTTACTGGTTTTGACGTCGACATCGGCCGCGCCATCGCCCAGCGCCTGGGCGTGAAGGCCGAATTCGTCGAGGGCAAGTGGGACGGCCTGATCGCCGGCCTCGATGCCAAGCGCTACGATGCCGTCATCAACCAGGTCGGCATCACCGACGCGCGCCGCGCCAAGTACGATTTTTCCGATCCCTATATCTCGTCGGCCGCCGTGCTGATCGTGCGTGACGACAACACCACCATCAAGTCCTTCGCCGACCTCAAGGGCAGGAAGTCCGCCAACACGCTGACCAGCAACTTCGGCAAGCTGGCGCAAAGCCACGGCGCCGAAGTGGTGGCCGTGCAGGGCTTTAACGAAGCCATCGACCTGTTGACGTCGGGCCGCGTCGAAGCCACGGTCAACGACAACCTGTCGTTCCTGGATTTCAAGAAGCAAAAGCCCAACGCCAAGGTCAAGATCGCCGCCACCGACAAGGCCGCCGAGTTCAGCAATTCGGGCGTGCTGCTGCGCAAGAACAATCCCGAGCTGGTCGCCGCCATCAACAAGGCGCTGGCCGACATCAAGGCCGATGGCACGTACAAGACCATCTCGGTCAAATACTTCGGCACGGACCTGTCCGCGCAGCAGTAAGCGGTCCGCGTCATGACGCTCCCCTCCTGGCTGCAGGCCGTCCTGCCTGACTGGATCCTGGCGCAAGTGGCCGGTTGGGCCGTCCCGGCCTGGGTGCAGCTGATGGCCGACTCGTTCTGGCCATTGCTGCACGCCGGGCTGGTGTTCACCGTTCCCCTGACGCTGATGTCGTTCGCGCTGGGGCTGGCGCTGGCCTTCGTGGTGGCGCTGATCCGGCTGTTCGGGCCCGCGCCGCTGGTGGCGCTGGTGCGCTTTTACGTCTGGCTGATCCGCGGCACGCCGCTGCTGGTGCAGCTGTTCGTGATCTTCTATGGCCTGCCCAGCGTGGGCATCGTGCTGGATCCGCTGCCGGCCGCGCTGATCGGCTTCACGCTGAACGTGGGCGCCTACAACTCCGAAGTGATCCGCGGCGCCATCGAGTCCATTTCCCGCGGCCAATGGGAAGCGGCCTATTCGCTGAGCATGACGCGCGCCCAGGCGCTGCGCCGCACGGTGCTGCCGCAGGCGGCCCGGGTGGCGGTGCCGCCGCTGTCGAACTCGTTCATCGCGCTGGTCAAGGACACGTCGCTGGCCGCCGTGCTGACGGTGCCCGAGATCTTCCAGGCGGCCCAGCGCATCGCCGCCGTCACCTACGAACCCTTGATCCTGTACACCGAGGCCGCGCTGATCTATCTGGTGTTCAGTTCCGTGCTGTCCGCCGCCCAGGTCCGGCTCGAACGGCGCTTCGGCCAGCATGCCGTGTTTTCCGAGAACAAGCGATGATCCGCCTGGACAAGATCGAGAAATCCTTCGGCGGCAATCCCGTGCTCAAGCAGGTGGATGTCGCCATCGCCGAAGGCAGCGTCACCGCGCTGATCGGCCCGTCCGGCAGCGGCAAGAGCACGCTGCTGCGCTGCGTCAACCTGCTGGAAGTACCCGACCGCGGCACACTCGAAATCGGCCCCGAGCGGGTCGACTTCGAGCCCGGCGTGAAACTGCCGCGCGAGCAGATCCAGCGGGTACGCAAGCAGACCGGCATGGTGTTCCAGAACTTCCAGCTGTTCCCGCACCAGACCGTGATCGGCAACGTCATGGAAGGCCTGGTGACGGTGCAGAAATGGCCGGCCGACCGCGCCCGCGCCCGCGCCGAGGAATTGCTGCGCAAGGTCGGCATGCTGGAAAAGGCCGATGCCTGGCCCGCCAATCTGTCCGGCGGCCAGCAACAGCGCGTGGCGATCGCCCGCGCCCTGGCGCCCGCCCCGCGCGTGCTGCTGTGCGATGAACCGACCTCGGCGCTGGATCCGGGCCTGGCCGCCGAAGTGGTGGACGTGCTGCGTCAGTTGGCCCAGGAAGGCATGACCATGCTGATGGCCACCCACGACCTGCGCCTGGCCGCCAGCGTCTCGCGCGAAGTGGTGTTCCTGCTTGACGGCACCGTGGTCGAGTCAGGCGCCTCGCGCGACCTCTTTACCCGCCCCGCCGACCCGCGCACCGCCGCCTTCATCTCGACCCTGACCCAGGATGCGGGGCATCCCGGGTAGAGACATCCGCTGCGTGCGCCAAAGACGTCGCGCCAGGAACACACGCCTGCCCGCTGAAATCACCGCCGGGCCGCCCGAAGGCCGGGCAGCCCCTCGGGGGGCTGCAAGCACGCGCAGCGTGCGCGGCGCGGTGGGCCCTTCCTCGGCGTGGAGCCGTCCCCTATCGGCTTGGCAAGGAGCCCGCCGGGTCGACGGCCTGGCCGTCATACCGCAACTCGAAGTACAGCCCCACCTGCTTGCTGTCGCTATTGCCCATTTCCGCGATCTTCTGGCCCTGGGTGACGCGTTGGCCCTCTTTCACCAGCAGCTTGCTGTTGTGGGCGTAGATGCTCAGGAAGCTGCTGTTGTGCTTGACGATCACCAGGTGCCCGTAGCCGCGCAGACCGCTGCCGGAGTAGGCGACGGTGCCGGCAGCGGCGGCCACCACCGGCGTGCCGGCGCTGTTGGAGATGACGATGCCATTGGATCCGGAGCCGTCGTAGCCCCGTGTCACCTTGCCCTGCGCCGGCCAGACCAGGGAAATCGCGCCCGGCGGCGCGGTGCGGCGCTTGCCCATGGTGGGCGCCGTCGACTGGGTGCCTTGCGATGCCTTGCCGCGCGCCTTGCTGGGTGCCGACGCACTGGCCTGGCCTGCGGGCGCCTGGACCCGCAGCATCTGGCCGACCTCGATGGAATTGGAATTGGACAGGTTGTTCCAGCGCACCAGGTTCGATACGCTGGTGCCCTGCTTGCGCGCAATCTGCGTCAGCGTGTCGCCCGACTGGACGCGGTAATAACCCGGCTGGACCTTGGGGGTGCCGCAGGCCGCCAGCAGCGCCAGCAGCGTGGCCAGCAGCAGCCAGCGGGCGAATCGGCCGGCGCGGGCGAAAACGGGCGCCGGGACACGTCCGGGCTCGGCGGCAAACAGGGAAACGGGCAGGGTCTGAGCGGGCAAGGAGAGCACTGAAACCTGGGGCGGAGTGAAAAGACTGCGTCCAAGGGTACCAAGATTTTCGGGCGCGGGTATGCTTGCCGCGGCTTTGGCAGACCGCGCCAGGGCGTGTATAACCCGCTCATTGCCGCGAGCCCCGGCTCGTCATGGAACACCGCGTTTGCAAGGAACGATATGGGAACCACCCCAGCGCCCCGAAGAAATCTGTTTTGCCTGCTATGGGCCATCCCCTATCTGCTGTGCGGCCTGTTTTCGCGCCTGCTCAATGACCCGGTCAGCCATGCCGTGTTCGTCTGGCTGCCGCCGGGCGTGGCGGTGGGCGCCTATCTGCTGACGCAGCGCCGCAACTGGCCGCTGCTGCTGGCCGCGTTCTTCTTCGCGCAGATCGTGATCACCAGCTTCACGCGCGGCCAACCTGCCACGGCGCTGGTGTTTGCCATCACCGCCAGCCTGTCCAGCATCGCGGCGGCCTGGACTATCCAGCGCCTGACCCCGCGCGACGGCGGGGTGGGCGTGGTCGCGGCGCTGCTGGCCGGCGCGGTGGTCGGCGCGGCCCTGTCCGCCCTGCTCAACGGCAGCTGGCTATGGATGACCCAGGAAGCCCACGCCTGGGTCCGCCTGCGCACCTGGGTAGCGGCCTACCTGGGCGGCATCCTGATCCTGGCGCCCGCGGTCACCGGCTGGGCCCACTTTCGCCCGCGCCGCTCCGGCGGCCCCCGCATGCGCGACCTGGCGCTGGGCGCCACCGCCTACATCGCCCTGATCGTCTCGACCTTCATGACCTTCGACGGCGACATGATCAAGAACCTGCCGTACGTCGTCACCTTCGAGCTGACCTACCTGCCACTGGTGTTCGCCGTGCTGACCGCGCTGGTGTGGGGGCCGCTGGGCGGCACCCTGGCCGTCATCACGCTGACCCTGATGGCGCTGTACCAAAGCGCGCAGGGCGAAGGGCCCTTTGTCGAGGCCAACGACCACTGGCATGTGCTGCTGGCCACCCAGGTCTACCTGGTCGTCACCGCGCTGCTGATCCTGCTGGTCAACACGCTGCGCGGCGCCCGCGCGCAGGAACTCGAGAACGCCGAGCAATGGCGCGGCCGCTTCGACCTGGCGCTGGCCGGCAGCCACCAGCTGATGTATCGCTACAACCCCTTTGACGGCTCGTTCGAGCTGGCCGGCGACCTGCACGACGCGTTCGGCATGCCGGCCGGCGCGATCGGCGACCTGGACACCCTGCTGGCCCTGGCCCACCCCGATGACCGCGCGCGCCTGACGATGCACTGGGCGGCGCGCCGCGCCGGCGGCCAGGACCGCACGCCGCTGCTGTTCCGCCTGGCGCACGCCGGCGGCGGCTGGCGCGTGATCAGCGACCGCGGCTCGCCCTTGCCGGATTTCGACGGCAGCGTCGCGGTGATCGCGGGCATGTGGCGTCTTGGCGAAGTCGAGCAGGCAGATGTCCAATAGCACAGGAGCCCTGCTCATCCACGGCTTGGGCGGCACCCAGTACGACCTGGGATCGTTGCACAAGATCCTCAAGCGCGCCGGCGTCGAAACCCACGCGCTGACCCTGCCCGGCCACGGCACCACGCCCGAGGACCTGCTGTCCGTGCGCGCCGAAGACTGGCTGGACGCCGTGACCGCCAAGTACCGCGAGATAGCCGACCGCTACGAGACCCTGCACGTGGTCGGCATGTGCCTGGGCGCCTTGCTGGCGGTAGAACTGTGCAAGCGCGTGCAGCACCGCAAGGGCAAGCTGGTCAGCCTGGCCGCGCCCGTCTTCATCGACGGCTGGAGCACGCCCTGGTACCGGGGCCTGCGCAACCTGGTCTACCGCATCCCCGGCCTGGCCGCGCGCATGCGCGTCGAGGAAGAAGAACCCTACGGCATCAAGAACGAGCTGGTCCGCTCCATCGTCAAGGCCAAGTTCGAGCGCGGCGAGAACTTCCACTACCGCTGGGTGCCACTGGCCTGCGTGCGCGAGGTCGACCGGCTGCGCCGGTTCGTGCAGCGCGGCCTGAACGCCATCACCTGCCCCAGCCTGATCATCCACGCCCACGAGGACGAACTGACCTCGGTGCGCTCGGCCCACTACCTGAACGAGGCCATCCCCGACAGCCGGCTGGTGCTGCTGGACAACAGCTACCACATGATCTGCGTGGACAACGACCGCGACCGCGTTGCCGCCGACATCCTGCAGTTCATGGACAAGCGCCCCGCCGTGGCGGCGCGCCCGGGCCGCGCCGCCGCCATGACCGCCGACGACATCGAACGCTTGCTGCAGGCCTATCGCGATGCGCTGCTGTCGGGCGAATTCGAAACGCTGTTCCCGCTGTTCGCCGAAGACGTCGCCTGGCACGAAGAGGGCGACAGCCCGCTGGCCGGGGTCTACCAGGGCCGGGGCGGCCTGGTGGACCTGTTCTCGCGGATCATGGACTATTCGCGCAACACCTTCACGGTCGACAGCGTCGGCAAGCCCGAGCTGGCCGGACGTTCGATCGCGCTGCCGCTGACCTTCCAGGTGCGGGACGGGCCCACCGTATTCCACGGCGCGTCCACCCACACGCTGCGCCTGCGCAACCAGCAGATCGCCAAGGTCACCGCGACGGCGGCGGACCCGGCTGCCGAAGATGCGCTGTGGCGCCGGCTGGCCGTGGCCAGCGGCCTGGAGCCCGAAGGCGATGCGATGGACCGCGCCACGCTGGACATCCCCGCCGACGCCCTGGCCGATGCTTTCGAAGCCGCCGTGCTCGAACTGCGCGCCCTGCCCCAGGCGCCCTCGACCGGTGTCGCCTTGCGGCTGCAAGCCTATGAGAAACAGGCCCGCCAGGGCGATGCCCCGCCCCAGGCCGACACCGATGCGACCCCGCGCGAGCAGATCGAACACGCGTCATGGCGCCTGCTGACCGGCCTGCCGCCGGACCAGGCACAACGCCGCTACATCGCCCTGATCCGGCGGCTGGACACCGATGACTGACACCCCGGCCGGCCCCTGCGCTGCGACACTGCGCCGCACGCGAGCCCCCTGCGGCGGCCCGGGCGCGTGCCCTAAAATGCCGCTATGCCTGCCTTGACCCGCCTTCTGCAAGCCTGCGGCGCCCTGCGCGTCCGGGGCGTGCTGTGGCTGGCGTTCCTGGCGGTACTGTTGCGGGCCGTGGTCCCGACGGGCTACATGCCCGACGCCCACGCACTGCAGGACGGCCGGCTGGAAGTCACCTTCTGCTCGGCCGCGGGCGACCTGTCCACCTTCCGGATCGCGTTGCCCCGCGCGGACAGGACCACCGACGGCTCGGGCGAGCACCGCAATGCCGACACCGGCGCGCAGTGCCCATTCGGGCTGCTGGCCCACGTCACCCCCGCCCCCACGCCTTACGTGGCGCCACTGGCCCTGAGCGCCGGCCGCCACGCGCCCCGGCCGGCCCCCACCCCCGAAGCGTTGCCCGTGCAGCCGGCCCAAGGGCCGCCGCTGGGTTCGCGCGCCCCGCCCCGCGTCGCCTGACTCCGCTCCTTGCGCGCGGCGTTTGCCGCGCCTGTCGCGAACCGTCAACCGACGAGGTTTACATGCAATCCCTGCTTACGCGCGCCCCCTCGGCAAGCGCGCCCACGCCCGACCGCCGCCGGCGCCTGCTGCTGTCCACCCTGGCGCTTCTGCCGCTGGCCGGCTGCGGTCCGGAGGCGCCCAAACTCAACGGCATGGACCTGTCCAGCATGCCTGCCGGCGACTTCCATCTGCAGGACACCGAAGGCCGGCCGCGCCAACTGGCCGACTACCGCGGCCAGACGGTGATGCTGTTCTTCGGCTTCACCCAGTGCCCGGATATCTGCCCGACCGCCTTGACCCGGGCGTTGGAAATAAAAAGCCTGCTGGGCGCCGACGCGGCGGCCAAACTGCGCATCCTGTTCATCACCGTGGACCCGGAACGCGACACGCCGGAGATCCTGCGCGCCTACACCCAGGCCTTCGATCCCACGTTCGTCGGCCTGCGCGGCGACGCCGAGCAGACCCGCGCCGCCGCCCAGTCGTTCAAGGTGTTCTACCAGAAGGTACCCACCGGCTCGTCGTACACCATGGACCACACGGCGTTGACCTACATCATCGACGCCCAGGGCAAGCTGCGCCTGACCCTGCGTCACCAACAAAGCGCCCAACAGTGCGCCGACGACCTGCGAACGGTGCTGTAAGCCCCGCGCCCTCACGAACAAAGGAACTTCCCATGAAAAAGACCGCTTTCGCCGCCCTGGCCGCCGCTTTCACCCTGAGCGCGCTGACGCTGGCCCCCGTCCCCGCCCTGGCCCAGGACGCCACGCTCAAGGTGGAAGACGCCTGGGTGCGCGCCACGGTGCCCAGCCAGCACGCCACCGGCGTCTTCATGCGGCTCACGTCGGCCGCGCCCGCCCGCCTGGTCGCGGTGGAATCCGACGCGGCCAAGCACACCGAGGTGCACGAAATGGCGATGCAGAACGACGTCATGAAAATGCGCCAGGTGCCCGCCATCGACCTGCCCGCCGGCCAGCCGGTGGACCTGAAGCCGGGCGGCTACCACGTCATGCTGATCGACCTGTCCAAGCAGATTTCGGCGGGCGATGCCGTCGCGCTGACGCTGGTGGTGCAGGACGCCGGCGGCAAGGAACGGCGTATTCCGGTGACCGCCGTGGCGCGCCCGCTGTCGGCCGCCTCGGCACCGGCCGCCGCCGGGCACGGCCACTGAAAAGTGGGGACTTTGCCGCCGCAAGCGGATTGACACCTGTATTTCAGGCTTGAAATACCTGTTTGCGCCGGCCCCCGGGTTTTCTGCAACGCCTGAGCGCGCTCCCGGTCGAATCTGAAAACCCGGGGCGCGCCGCCGCCCGGCGCACCCGGCAGCTATCGCCAGCATCACAGGAAATCGTCCCATGACCGCACCGGGACGACAGCTCGGCCCTTTCCCCGGCCGTTTGCTTTGATTGCTAGGAGCGTTTCATGAAGACCCTGACAGCTACTTTGTTGCTTTGCGCCGGTCTGACCGCCGCCGCCACTGTGCAAGCCCAGCAGGTTCAATCCACGATGCCCACCGCGACCTACAAGCGCGACGCGTTCCGCGATTGGCGGGTGAGTTACCCGGCCCCCGCGGCCAAGACCTCGGCCCAGGTGAGCGCCGAGCTGGCCCAGGCCAAGCAGAACGGCCAATACACCTTCGGCCAGGAAGACTACCCGCCCGCGGTCGCCACCACCGGCGCCATGGAAAGCCGGGCCCAGGTCGAACAGGAACTGCAGACGGCCGAGATGCAGGGGCAGATGGCGTCGGACGAGGAAAGCTATCCGCCCACCGCAATGGCCCATAGCGGCTCGTCCGCCCTGCAGTAGTACCGCGCGCCGTCCCCAGGCGCCCGGCCCCCCGACACAGCGGCGCGCAGCCTCCAGGCTCGCCTGCCAGCCGCTGGCGGGGCGAATATCGGGGACGCGTCACAGGCCGCCCGCCTGCGGCGCACCGGGATTCCACATACAATGCCAGCACATCCGCCGCCAGCGCCCTCGCGGGGCCTGACGGCAGCCGGCGCCCCCTGCGCCGCGCGCTGGATGACAGCGTTCCGCGCCGCCGGGCGCCTGTGCCGCCGGCGGTTGTGCCGGCAACCCTGTGTCTGGATATGCCCGGTAGTTCCGCCTTTTCCTTCCTGCGTACCCTCTGCAGCCTGCGCTGGCTCGCCATCGCGGGCCAGGCCGCCACCATCCTGGTCGCCAGCAGCGTGCTGGGCCTGGCCTTGCCGCTCGAACCCCTGTGGATCGGCGTGGGGGTGCTGATCGGCTTCAACGTCTACGCCAGCCTGCGCCTGCGGCATAGCCGCGACCTGTCCCACGCCACCGCCTTTGCCCACCTGCTGGTGGACATGGCCGCGCTTGCCTGGATGGTGGGCTGGAGCGGCGGCCTGAGCAATCCGTTCGGCATGATGTTCCTGATCCTGACCGCGCTGGCGGCGCTGGCCCTGCCGCGCAACTGGGCGCTGGCCGCCGCGCTGGCCGGTATTTCCGGCTACGCCGCCGCCGCCGTCTTCGGCCAGCCGCTGCGCGGTGACGTCAATACCCACACCCTGCTGCTGTGGGGCCTGTCGGCCAATTTCCTGATTTCCGTGGTGGTGGTGCTGGTGTTCTCGACCCGGCTGGCCGCCGACCTGCGGGCCCGCGAACGCGAACTGGCCCGCCTGCGCGAGCGCTTCACCCGCAACGAGGGCATCGTGGCGCTGGCCACCCACGCGGCGGCGATGGCGCACGAACTGAACACCCCGCTCGCGACCATGACCCTGCTGGCCGACGAGATCGCCGCCGAGGTCAAGGACCCCGACCTGAAGGAAGACGTCGCCACCCTGAGCCAGCTATTGGCGCTGTGCCGGGAACGCATCCGCAATCTGGCGGTCCCAACCGCAGTGGACCTGGTGCGCGTGGTGGGGCAGTGGCGCCTGATCCGGCCGACCATCAACCTGCAACGCTCGGGCACCCTGCCGGCCAGCCTGCGGGTGGATCCGGCCATCGCCCACCTGCTGCAGGCCTTGCTGAACAACGCGGCCGACGCGGGCGAAGCCGCCGACGAACCGCGCGTGGACCTGCACCTGGAATACGGTTACGGCGCCCTGCGCGGCGAAGTGCGCGACTACGGCCGCGGCTTCGACCCCGACCAGACGCTGCTGCCGGCCACCAGCTTGTTCAACAGCGGCAAACCGGGAGGACTGGGCGTGGGCCTGGCCCTGTCGCACGCCACCGTCGAGCAGTTGGGCGGCGAAATGACCATGACGGCCGCCGATGGCGGCGGCACCCGCATCCGCTTTTATTTACCGCTCGGTAACCCCGGGACCTGACATGTTGAATCCGACCGATCTTGGCCTCTTGATCGACGACGACGAGCTGTACGTGCGCACCCTGCAGCGCAGCCTGTCGCGCCGCGGCCTGGAAACCCGAACCGCCACCGGCATCGCCGAAGCGCTGCGCGTGGCCGAAGAGATCCGCCCCGCCTTCGCGCTGGTGGACCTGCGCCTGGGCGAGGATTCGGGCCTGACCCTGATCCGCCCCCTTCGTGCGCTGCGCGCCGACATGCGCATCCTGCTCGTCACCGGCTACGCCAGCGTGGCCACCGCCGTCGAGGCCATCAAGCGCGGCGCCGACGACTACCTGCCCAAGCCCGCCACCGCGCCGATGATCCTGCGCACCCTGGGCCTGGTGAAGGCAGATACGGTTACGATCGAAAGCACCATGACGCCATTGCACCGCCTAGAATGGGAGCACATTCACCAGGCGCTGCACGAAACCGGCGGCAACGTGTCGGCCGCGGCCCGCCTGTTGGGCATGCACCGGCGGTCCCTGCAGCGCAAGCTGGCAAAAAAACCGGGGCCGGAACGCGAGGTCCTGGTGGACTGATTGGCGCGGATACGACACATCGCAACAATCTCTCAATGTGCAGGTGCGACATATCGTCGCACCCCCACCCGCCCCGCAAGCCCTTCTTCCGCCAGGGAAAACCCCTAACCCAGGGTATTGAGGGCAAAAGCTGGCCAGGCAATGCGACCATTCGTCGCAGCCTTGACCCAGATCAAGCCGATAGGATGGACGTTGCTGCCTAGCAGCATTCCAGTCTGCTGCTTCGCAGCATTTCCCACCCTCCATCCAAGGCTGTACGTGAAACACCCCCTCCTTGCGACCCTTACGCGCATTTTCGGCGTCGGCGCGGTCATGCTGCTTGGCGGCTGCAACATGGAAATCCTCTCCCCCAAGGGAGATATCGGCATGCAGGAACGGACCCTGCTGTTCACTGCCACGGGGCTGATGCTCCTGGTCGTGATTCCGGTCCTCTTCATGATCGTGGCTTTCGCCTGGAAATACCGCGCCTCCAACACCAAAGCGGACTACCAGCCCAAGTGGGCTCACTCCACGGCGATCGAAGTCGTGGTCTGGACCGTGCCTTGTATCATCGTGGCGATTCTTGCCGTGATCACCTGGCGCTCCACGCACGCGCTGGATCCCTACAAGCCGCTCGTGTCCGAGCACAAGCCGGTGACCATCGAGGTGGTTTCGCTGGATTGGAAGTGGCTGTTCATCTATCCCGACTACGACATCGCCACCGTCAACGAGATCGCGTTCCCCGTGGACGTGCCGGTCAATTTCCGGATCACCTCGGCGTCGGTCATGAACTCGTTCTTCATTCCGCAGCTCGGCAGCCAGATCTATTCGATGGCGGGCATGGAAACCAAGCTGCACCTGAACGCGCGTGAACCCGGCACCTATGCGGGCATCTCGGCCAACTACAGCGGCGCCGGTTTCTCCGGCATGCGCTTCAAGGCCATCGCCACGACGCAGGAAGGGTTCGACAACTGGGTCAAGGAAGCGAAGGCTTCGCCGACGGCGCTGACCCCCGAGGTCTACCAGGAGCTGACCAAGCGCAGCGAGCGCAATCCGGTCGCCAAGTACGCCTCGGTGCCGCCGTCCATGTTCGATTTCATCCTGGGCAGCACCATGTCCAAGATGGCCGGCGTGGACTCCGCCACGTGCACCCCCACGTCGAATAATCTGATCGCAGGAATCAACTAACAATGCTCGGGAAACTCACCCTCGAGGCCATTCCGTACCATGAACCTATCGTCATGGTTACGCTGGCCGCCGTGTGCCTGGGAGGCCTAGCGGTCTTCGGCGCCATCACCTACTTCGGCAAGTGGAAGTACCTCTGGACGGAATGGCTGACCTCCGTCGACCACAAGCGCATCGGCGTGATGTACATCATCGTCGCGCTGATCATGCTGCTGCGCGGCTTTGCCGACGCCATCATGATGCGCACCCAGCTGGCCGTCGCCTCGGCCGACTCCGCCGGCTTCCTGCCCCCGCACCACTACGACCAGATCTTCACCGCCCACGGCGTCATCATGATTTTCTTCATGGCGATGCCCTTCATCACCGGGCTGATGAACATCGTGGTGCCGCTGCAGATCGGCGCCCGCGACGTGGCTTACCCGTTCCTGAACTCGCTGAGCTTCTGGCTGTTCGGCGCCGGCGTCGCGCTGATGATGATCTCGCTGTTCGTGGGCGAATTCGCCGCGACCGGCTGGCTCGCCTATCCGCCGCTGTCCGGGCTGGACTACAGTCCGAGCGTCGGGGTGGATTACTACATCTGGGCGCTGCAGATATCCGGGTTGGGGACAACACTTAGCGGCATCAACTTCATCGTGACCATCCTGCGCATGCGCGCGCCGGGCATGAGCCTGATGAAGATGCCGATCTTCACCTGGACCTCGCTGGTCACCAACGTGCTGATCGTGGCCGCCTTCCCCGTGCTGGCCGCCACCCTGGCGCTGCTGACGGCCGACCGCTACCTGGGTACGCACTTCTTCACGAACGACATGGGCGGCAACGTCATGATGTACGTGAACCTGATCTGGATCTGGGGCCACCCCGAGGTCTACATCCTGGTGCTGCCTGCCTTCGGCGTGTATTCCGAAGTGGTTGCCACGTTCGCCCGCAAGACCCTGTTCGGCTACAAGTCCATGGTCTACGCCACGGCCGCCATCGGCGTGCTGTCGTTCCTGGTCTGGCTGCACCACTTCTTCACCATGGGCGCGGGGGCCAACGTCAACGCGTTCTTCGGCATCGCCACAATGATCATCTCGATCCCGACCGGGGCCAAGATCTTCAACTGGCTGTTCACCATCTACCGCGGCCGCCTGCGCATCACCACGCCGGTGCTGTGGACGCTGGGCTTCATGATCGTGTTCGTCATCGGCGGCATGACCGGCGTGATGCTGGCCATCCCGGGCGTGTCGTTCGTGCTGCACAACAGCCTGTTCCTGATCGCCCACTTCCACAACACCATCATCGGTGGCGTGGTGTTCGGTTGCATCGCCGGCATGACCTACTGGTTCCCCAAGGCGTTCGGCTTCACGCTGAACGAACGCCTGGGCCGCTACTCGTTCTACTGCTGGTTCGTCGGTTTCTTCATGGCCTTCATGCCCCTGTACATCCTGGGCTTCAAGGGCATGACGCGTCGCCTGAACCACTACGACAACCCCGAATGGCAGCCTTACCTGCTGGTCGCGCTGGCCGGCGCCGCGCTGATCATGCTGGGCATCTGGTTCCTGCTGCAGCAAGTGTTCGTCTCGGTTCGCCAGCGCAAGCAGAACCAGGACGTCACCGGCGATCCCTGGGATGGCCGCACCCTGGAATGGTCGATTTCCTCGCCTGCGCCTTTCTACAACTTCGCCCACGTTCCTCACGTCGATGAACTGGACCAGTTCTGGGAAGACAAGCAGAACGGCAAGGCCTACAAGCGCCCGGCCAAGTACGAAGACATCCACATGCCCAAGAACACGGGTGCCGGCGTCTACATCGGCGCGTTCGGCCTGGTCATGTGCTTCGCCTTGATCTGGCACATCTGGTGGCTCGCCATCGTTGGTTTCGTCGGCATGATCGGTTCGTTCATCGTCCGCGCCTACGACCGCGACGTCGATTACTGGGTCCCGGCCGCTGAAGTCGAGCGGATCGAGAACGCCCACTTTGAAAAAATGCAGAAGGCCGCCTGAGCCATGATTCAAGCCGTAGCCACTCACCCCCACGCGGGTCACGACGATCACGCGCACCATGACGATGGATCCAAGACCGTTTTCGGTTTCTGGGTCTACCTCATGAGCGACTTGCTGATCTTTTCGGTGCTGTTCGCCACGTTCGCGGTGTTGTCCAACGCCACCGCGGGCGGCCCGACGGGCAAGGAACTGTTCGACCTGAAGTTCGTGCTGGTCGAAACCCTGTTGCTGCTCTTTTCCAGCTTCACCTTCGGCATGGCCAACCTGAATGTGCACGCCGACAACAAGCGCCGCGCAATCGGCTGGTTGATGGTCACGTTCCTGTTCGGCGCGGGCTTCATCGCGATGGAAGTCTATGAATTCCATCACCTGATCACCGAAGGCGCGGGCCCCGGCCGCAGCGCCTACCTGTCGGCGTTCTTCACGCTGATCGGCACCCACGGCCTGCACGTCACGTTCGGCCTGATCTGGATCGTGGTCCTGATCGACATGATCCGCCGCCATGGCCTGGACTCGATCAACAAGCGTCGCCTGGCGTGCCTGAGCCTGTTCTGGCACTTCCTGGACATCGTCTGGATCTGCGTCTTCACCTTCGTCTATCTTCTGGGAGCCCTCTGATGGCGCACTCCGCTGCGGCCGCACACGGCCATGACGATCACGCCGCCGATCACGGCAGCCTGAAGTCCTACATCGTCGGTTTCGTCCTTTCGCTCCTGCTCACCTTCGGCTCGTTCGGCCTGGTGATGAGCGGCGCGCTGTCCCACACCATCACCATCATCGGTGTGGTGGCCCTGTGCGTGCTCCAGCTGCTGGTGCAGCTGGTGTACTTCCTGCACATGGGCGCGTCGAAATCGGCCCGCGACAACCTGCTCACGTTCGTCTTCACCGTGATGATCATCGCGATCATCGTCGGCGGTTCGGCCTGGGTGCTGTACAACATGAACGTCAACATGGGCCACGCCATGTAAGACCCGTCACTCGCTGACGACCAAACAGGCGCCTTGCGGCGCCTGTTTTTTTTGGGGCGCCGCAAGGCGCCTGTTTTCCTGGCGGACGGTTTTGCGGCCTCGGGGTCGTCCTGGAACCCGACCACCGCCCGTGCCCCGCACCGGCCTGACGTCAACCGCCCTGCGCCTTCACCGCCAGCGTGACGCCCAGCCTGTCCGCCAGCTGCCGGGCGGTCATGCCCACGTACGGCTGCACCCGCGCGCCTTGCTCCAGGTCGCAGGCGGGCGCATTGGCGGCGCCGTCCAGCACGCGCTTGACTGCCCGCGCGCCGGACGGCGACAAGGGACCGCCGTCGCTGGCCTGCCAGGCCAGCATGTCCGCCACCGCCATGCCGCAACGCGCCGGCGTGGCGTACAGCGGCGCATCGTGCTCGAGCAACAGGCGTGCCTTGGCGTCGTTGCCCTGCTGCAGCATGATCACCAAAGGCAACGCCGCGGCGTCGGTGACGCCGCGCAGGCGGATCCCGCCATCGCTGCGGTCCGACGGATCCGCGCCCGCCTTCAGCCAGGCCAGGTACAGATCGTCCGGCAGCCACGGCAGCGACAGCGGCGCGATCTGGTTGCCGACCGTCCCCGCCGGGTTGCCGGCATAGGCCAGGGGCACGCCCGCCGCCAGCAGGCGCTCGGCGGTGGTGCGCAACCGGACGCGCTGGCCGTCCCATTCGGCGCTGTTCTGCTTCGCATCGGCACGCAGTTCGACCTCGTTCCACTGGCGCAGCAGGCTGGTCAGCGGCGCCGTCGTCATGGGTGCGTGGGGCTTGCCGGCGGCGGCCTGCGCCAGTTGGTCGACCAGCTCGGGCGACAACTGCCGCGCCGCCAGGCTGAATGCCTCGTCCAGGCCGGCGCGCACCGGGCCATCCTTGGGCCCGTAGCCGCCCGCCGCCGGGTCGGCGCCGTGCGCCAGCGCAAACGCCACCCGTTCCGAGGGCGCATAGGCGGATTGCGGCTTGAGGTCTTCGACCGGCGCCTCGCGCAGCGCTTCCAGTAGCGGGGTCTCCCACATCGCCTGGTTGCCGTAATACATGCGGATGTAGGCGGCGTTGATGTCCGCGCCCTTGGCCAGCAGTTTCTCGGCGAACCAGAACTTGGACGGGCTGCTCATGGCCCCATGCAGCACCGTGCGGCCGCTCTTGTCGCGGCCATTGGGATTCGCCCCCTTGGCCAGCAGGTAGTCCAGCGTGTCCTTGTCCTCGCCGGAATACCACACGCGGCGCACCAGCAACGGTGTGCCGCTGGAATCGGGGGCTTCGATCGACGCACCGGCCGCCAGCAGCAGGTCGGCCAAGGCATAACGCTCGGCCAGCGGACGGGTATCGCGTCCATCCGGCAAGGCGCTGGACAGTAGCGGCGCGCCGCGGGTCGGTCCGTTGACGTCGGCGCCCGCCGCCAACAGCGCGCGCACCATCTCGATCTCTTTGGCCGACGCCGCCGCGTTCAGCGCCGATACGCCGTTTTCATTGAGGCCGTTGGGATCCTGCCCGCGCGCCAGTTCTGCCCGCACGGCGTCCAGGTCACGCGCCCGGATCGCCTGGAAAATCGCCAGGCGTGGCCGGCAGGCGGCGGCATCCAGCGTCTTGCTGCCCAGCGCCAGGTTGATGCGGTCGGCAATCTTGGCCGGTATCGGTTCGTTCGCCGTCAGGCGGCGCGAGCAATACTGCCGGTAGTCTTCCTGCGCCAGCGCGTCGAAATAGGCGCGTTGGTCCCGCCGCTGGTCGCGCAGCTTCAGGCGCGCATCGGCGCGGTTCAGGTAGGCCGGCGTGCGCGCCGGGTCGCGCCGCAGCACTTCGCCCAGCACGGCATCGGCCTCGGCCGGGTTGCCCGCCTCGGCCAGCCAGAAGCCATAGTCGTTCAGCGCGGCCACCACCTCGGGGTCTTTGCCATCCGGATCGATGTCGCGATAGTCCTGTTCCAGCACGAAGCGGCGCAGGTCCGTCACCGCCCGGTTGAATTCGGGCTTGCCGCGAGCAATCGCATACGCCGCCTGGTGGAGACGGCGAAAGGTGGCGGTCGCCTCGACCGGCGCGCGGTATTCGAAACGGACATCGGCGGGAAACGCCTTCAGGCGGCTGGGGTACGTCACCAATGCCGGCTTGAGCGTGGCCAGCGCCTGCTCGCGGCGGGCTTCGTCCCAGGGCCGGTCCGCCGTGGCCACCACGCGGGCGGCGTCAGCGCGCACCGTCACCACCGCGCCGGACGCGTCCACCAGGAATCCGTTGGCCTGGGTATCGTCGGCATCGTTGTAGGTGTAGGCCACCCAATAGAACGCTTGTCCATCGCGCGGCGCCGACGCACTGACGTTTTCCTGCCGCGACACGTTCCATTGCGCGGGGTCGATCACCAGCGGCCGCGACCGGAATGCCAGTTCCGGCTGGCCGCCAGCCTGGGTCGGGCGCAGATAGCGGTACAGATACAGCCGGTTGTCCATCTGGCCGACCAGCAGCGCGTCCTTGGCGTTCTCGGTGCCCCACACGCGACGCTCCGGCTCGCGCAGGGGGTAGCGCGACAGGCGCACGGCGTCGATCACGGCGCCGATATCGTAGGCCGCGGCGGGCGGCGCCATCAGCGGCAAGGCGGCCGCCAGGGCCAGCGCCAGCAGCGAGCGGGAAAGACGGCGGGAAAGCGCGGGGGCAGCTTGAAACATCCGGGTGGACCTGGAAATGGGAGTCGGGCCGATGATACCGCCGCGTTCGCGCCCGCGCCGGTCAGTTTGGGGCCGCTTGCGGCTGCGCGGCCTACGAACCCCCCGATTTCCGTAGCGGCTCAATCCGCGCGGATTGAGCCGGGCCCGTCAATACCGGTAGGTGGCGCCCAGCCCCATCCCCACGCTGCGCCCCGGCGCCGGCTCGTAATAGCGGCCATTGCTCTCGTTGACGATGACCGAGCCCGCATAGCGCCGATCGAACAGGTTGTCGACCCGCGCATAGGCGCTCAATTCCCACGCGCCGACCTGCTTGAGGTAGCCGGCGGAAATCGCGGCCACCGCGTAGCTTGGCGCCGCCGCCTGGTTGGCGTCGTCCGCATACAGCTGGCTGAGGTAGCGGCCCTCGAGGGCGGCCTGCCAGCCTTGCGGCGGCGCCCAGCCCAGCGAGGCAAACGCCGATTGCCGCGCAATGCCCGGGATGCGCTGGCCGGCGCGGATGGCGCCGCCGGCATCGTCGCGATAGCGCGCATCCAGCCAGGTATAGGCCAGTTGCGCGCGCCACTGGCCCGCGAAGCGTGTCGACCACCCCAGTTCCAGACCCTCGCGGCGGGTGCGGCCCGCGTTGCGAAAGGTCGTGCGTCCGCCGCTGCTGCCGGCCGAGACGATCTCATCGTCGGTGGACACCTGAAACACCGCGGCCGTCAGCAGCCCCCCGCCCACGCGCGTCTTCAAGCCGGCTTCGAGATTCGTGCTGAGCGCCGGCGCCAGCCCGAAGTTCAGCCCCGGCAGGCCGCCGGGCCGGTATGAAATTTCGTTCAGCGTGGGCGTCTCGAAGCCGCGCCCGTATGACGCATACAGGCGCGTGTCCGCGGCCGGCTCGTAACCGATGGCGGCCACCGGCAAGGCGCGGCGATAACGCGCGCTGCCGCTGTCGTCGCCATTGCCGGGCACGATGTAGTGGTCGCGCGAATCGAAATCCACGGTGCTGTAGCGCAGGCCCGCGTCCAGCGTCCACGGCGGCGCCACGCGCCACGAAGCCTGCACGTAGGGATCGATGTTGTAGACGGTATTGGTTTCGTCGCGCCGCAACGCGCCCTGCACGCCCAGTTGCGGGTTCGCGGCCGTGCCGGTGAAGTTCTGATAGCCGCGGCGGGTCTCGCGCATCGTGTCGTAGGCCAAGCCGCCCACCAGCGTCAGCGGCCGTCCGGCCATGGCCAGCTCGGAGGTCCAGCGCACGTCCGTCCCGCCGTAGCGGCGCGTCAGGTCAATGACGCCGCCCGCCTGCGTCGGCGCGGTCCTCGCCGCCGGCGCAATCGCCTGGAACTGGGTGGTGTCGCGCTGGCCGTAATACAGCATCACGCGCAGCGTATGGGCGCCGCCGACGTGACGCTCGTAGACCAGCCCGCCCTGGCTCTGCCGCACCGTCTTGCGGGTGTCGTACTGCGACGCCAGAGCGGCGCTGCGCGGAGCGTCCTGGAACTGCGCGTAAGTCAGCCCCAACGGATCTTGCGCCGTCAGGTCCACGCTATTGGCCACGATCGTCAGGCGGCTGGCCTCATCGAGTTGCACGCCCAGCTTGGCGTTGCCCAGGTTCTTGCGCGCCGCGCTGCGGTCGCGGTAGCCGTCCGTGGTCATGCGCGACAGGTCCAGCACATAGTCCACGGCCCCGTCGGCGCCCGACGCCTTGGCGCCGTAGCGCCAGGTGCCGAAGCTGCCGCCCCAGACAGATGCCGACACCGACGGCGGCGCGGCGCCGTCCTCGGTATAGGCCAGGATCACGCCACCCGATGAATTGCCGTACAGCACCGAGACAGGCCCCTTAAGCACTTCCACCCGGTCCAGCGAACCGATGTCGATGTTGGAGGTCTGCCCCTGCCCGTCCGGCATCGTGGCCGGAATGCCATCCACATACAGGCGCACACCGCGCACCCCGAACGTGGACCGCGCGCCGAAGCCGCGGCTGGAAATCTGCAGGTCCTGGGCGTAGTTCTGGCGATTCTGGATCTGCAACCCGGGCACTCCGCTCAGGCCCTCGGACAGATTGATGCCGGGCTGGCCGCGCCGCATCGCGCTGCCATCGACCACGTCCACCGACGCGGGAGTGTCCAGCACCGACACCCCCAGCCGCGTGCCGGTCACCACCACCGGCGCCGTCTCGGTCACCTGCGACTGCGCCATGGCCGCCATCGCCGGCGCCATGCCAAGCAGGCCATGCAGAATCGGGCGGGCCATGGGGCCAGGGCGGCGGCGATGAACGGTCACTCAGGGCTCCTGCTGGGGCGGACGCGGGGAATGGGTTCTAATACTCGCATGGAAAATTCGCAAGACATCGAACGCCGGCTGCTGGACCTGGAAGTCAAGGCCAGTTTCGCCGACGACCTGCTCGAACAGCTGAACCAGATCATCGTGCGCCAACAGCAGCAGATCGACCGGTTGCAGCGCGAGGTGGCCGACCTGCGCCAGCAGGCGCCCGAGGGCGCGGCGCCGTTTCGCAGCCTGCGCGACGAGCTGCCGCCGCATTATTGAAGGCGGGCGGCTTTGAAAGCCAATAGCAACAAACATCGAATGGCAATTGGAACTATCTGATTTATTGTCCCGGGAGTGAAAAAATCCTTATAAAAACAAGGGTTTATCTCAGCTTCGGGGTGGGGCAACATCCGTTCTTCGGGAAACAGCAACGAACTCGGCGGATAGGCCGCCGGATTCGTTTCCCTGCTATCTGCACCGGAGACAGATCATGAACAAGACCTTTGCCTGCGCACTCACCTTCACGTTGGCCGCCCTGGGTAGCGGCGCGCACGCCACGCAAAACGTCGAGCCCGACGACGTGCCGTTCCAGGGCGTGGCAGGTACCCCGGATAACGGCCTCACGCGCGCGCAAGTGCAAGCTGAACTGGCCGCCGCCCGCGCCGCCGGTCAGGTCTCGAATGTCGAGCCCAACGATACGCCGTTCCAGGCAGCCGGCTCGAAGCCGTCCGACCCGACGCGTATCCAGGTGGAAAAAGCGCTGGCCACGGCCAAAGCCGCCGGCCAGGTCTCGGAGGCCGAACCCGACGACACGCCGTTCAAGGGTGCCGCCAAACGCTGACGACACACGCATTGCCCCCCTTGCTGGACCTTGGCCGCCTGATCAGGCGGCTTTTTTCTGCGCAGGCGGCGGGGCGGCGTTTCCCGTCGTACACGCCATTAATGGAGATAAAAATCCAAAATATGATCAATTCTTCCATTAATGGAAAAATCTTTTACGAATATCCGGGTTTATCCCTATAAAGATTCGGCGCACTATTCAGTCATCGGGAAACAACAACGAAGCACGACGGATAGGCCGCCTGATTCGCTCCCCGGCTGAAAATCGGAGATTCACCATGAAAAAGACCCTTGCCAGCGCCCTATTGATGTCCTTGACCGCCCTGAGCGCCGGCGCCTATGCGTCGCAGAACATCGAACCCAACAACGTGCCGTTCCAAGGCGTTTACGGCACCCCGTACGAAGGTCCGACCCGCGCCCAGGTGCAGGCCGAACTGGCTGCCGCCAAGGCCGCCGGCCAGGTCTCGAACGTCGAACCCAACGATATGCCCTTCCAGGGCGTGTATGGCGCGCCGCAGTCTGGCTTGACCCGCGAGCAGGTGCAAGCCGAACTGGCCGCCGCCCGCGCTGCTGGCCAGGTATCGAACGTCGAGCCCAACGACCTGCCGTTCTCGGGCGCGTACCACCGCGGCAACTGAGCGGCGCCAACGCCACGGCTGCCCTGTCGCAGCCGCCGTTGCCCCGCCATGGCCGACCGCCCTCCTACCGGTTTACCCCTCCCCTTGTTGTACCTTGGCCGCCTCTCCAGGCGGCTTTTTTTTGGCCCAGCCCGCATCGCGTCCGGCAGGCATGGATCAAGACAAGAGCCGGCGGCTTCGCGTACCATCGGAGCTGATCGGCTGCCCGCGCAGCCCACCTATCAATAACAACGAGGGAGTCCGCTTTGAAAACCACCCACCTCATCGCCGTCGCACTGCTTGCCTGCGGCACATCCGGCGCGGCCATGGCAGCCCCCGCCGTCATGCTGAACCATGCCCTCATCACTGAAATCTCCAAGGCCGACCGCCCCGTGTTCCACAAGGCCGTGGCCGACGCGCTGAACAACGCGCCGGACGGCCAGAGCATCCAGTGGTCCAGCACGCCCAAGGGCAAGGCGCCCCCGCTCACCGCCAAGATCACGCCGCTGCAAACCAGCACGCTATCCGGCGACCGCACCTGCCGTCTGCTGGAAGGCGATTTTGCACGCGCCAAGACTACCGAAACCTGGAAGTTCTGGTTCTGCAAGCAGCCCGACGGCACCTGGAAGGCCAGCTCCAACTGATGCCCGGCGGCCCGGCCGGCCGCGCAAAGAAAACGCCCGCTTCATCCCAGGATGTAGCGGGCGTTTGCATTCCAGCGGGCGGACTTGCGTCCTTTGCTGCCAGCGCCCTGCCCCTAGGGACAAGGCGCGCGCCGGATCAGCCTTCGACGCGGTTGGCGTCCAGCACCGTCATGGCCGCCATGTTGATGATGCGGCGCACGGTCGAGCTGGAGGTCAGGATGTGCACCGGCGCGTTGGCGCCCAGCAGGATCGGGCCCACCGCAACGTTGCCGCCGGCCGCCGTCTTGAGCAGGTTGTAGGCAATATTGCCGGCGTCCACGTTCGGGCACACCAGCAGATTGGCTTCGCCCTTGAGCGTGGACGAGGGCAGGATGCGCAAGCGCAGCGCTTCGTCCAGCGCGCAGTCGCCGTGCATTTCGCCGTCGATTTCGATTTCCGGCGCGGTTTCGCGCACCAGCTCCAGCGCGCGGCGCATCTTGGCGCCCGATGCCGAGCTGCCCGACCCGAAGTTCGACCGCGACAGCAGCGCCACCTTGGGCGCCAGGAACATGCGGCTCATTTCGCGGGCGGCGGCAATGGTGAACTCGGCGATCTGCTCGGCCGTGGGCTCATCGTTGACGTGCGTGTCCACCAGCACCACCGTGCGCTCGTTGAGCAGCAGGATGTTCATGGCGGCGTAGACGTTGGCGCCGGGCCGGCGGCCGATCACTTCATCCACGAAACGCAGGTGGTCGTGGTACGCGCCGACCGTGCCGCAGACCATGCCATCGGCATCGCCCAGGTGCACCATCATCGCGCCGATCAAGGTCAGGCGGCGGCGCATTTCCACGCGCGCCATTTCCTTGGTGATGCCGCGGCGGCACATCAATTCCCAGTAGGTCGTCCAGTACTGGTGGAAGCGCTCGTCGTATTCGGGATTGGTGACTTCGACGTCCTCGCCCAGGCGCAGGCGCAGGCCGAATTTCTCGATGCGCGACAACAGCACGGCGGGGCGACCCACCAGGATGGGACGCGCCAGGCCTTCGTCGACGATGACCTGCACCGCGCGCAGCACGCGCTCGTCTTCGCCTTCGGTAAAGACGATGCGCGATTTACCGCCACCGCGCACGATGCGCTTGGCCGCCGAGAACAGCGGCTTCATGAAGGCGCCCGAGTGGTACACGAACTGCTGCAACTGTTCTTCGTAGGCTTCCAGATCGGCCAGGGGGCGCGTGGCCACCCCGCCCTCCATGGCGGCCTTGGCCACCGCCGGCGCGATGCGCACGATCAGGCGCGGATCGAACGGCTTGGGAATCAGGTATTCCGGACCGAACGAGATGTCATAGGTGCCGTAGGCGGCCGCCACGACTTCGTTCTGCTCTTCTTCGGCGAGCTGGGCAATGGCGTGAACGGCGGCCATTTCCATTTCGCGCGTGATGGTGGTGGCGCCCACATCCAGCGCGCCGCGGAAGATGTAGGGGAAGCACAGCACGTTGTTGACCTGGTTCGGGTAGTCCGAACGGCCCGTGGCCATCACCACGTCATCGCGCACGCCGTGCGCCACTTCCGGCAGGATTTCCGGAGTGGGGTTGGCCAGCGCCAGGATCAGCGGGCGCGGACCCATGGCCGCGACCATTTCCGGCTTGAGCACGCCGCCGGCCGACAGGCCCAGGAACACATCGGCGCCCTCGATCACGTCGGCCAGCTTGCGTGCGTCCGTCTTTTGCGCGAAGCGCGCCTTGTCCGGGTCCATCAAGGTGGTGCGGCCCTCGTAGACCACACCCTCGATGTCGGTGACCCAGATGTTTTCCAGCGGCAGGCCCAGGTCCACCATCAGGTCCAGGCAGGCCAGGGCGGCCGCGCCAGCGCCGGAGGTCACAACTTTGACCTGGTCGATCTGCTTACCCACGACCTTCAGGCCGTTGATGAAGGCGGCCGACACGGTAATGGCGGTGCCGTGCTGGTCGTCATGGAAGACGGGAATCTTCATGCGTTCGCGCAGCTTGCGCTCGACCGTGAAGCACTCCGGCGCCTTGATGTCTTCCAGGTTGATGCCGCCGAAGGTGGCTTCCAGGCCGGCGATGATCTCGACCAGCTTGTCCGGATCGGTTTCGTTGATCTCGATGTCGAACACGTCCAGGCCGGCGAACTTCTTGAACAGCACCGCCTTGCCTTCCATCACCGGTTTGGAGGCCAGCGCGCCGATGTTGCCCAGGCCCAGCACCGCCGTGCCGTTGGTGATCACGCCCACCAGGTTGCCGCGGCCGGTGTAACGGAACACATTGGCCGGATCCGCCACGATTTCCTCGCAGGCCGCCGCCACCCCGGGCGAGTACGCCAGGGCCAGGTCACGCTGGTTGGTCAGCGGCTTGGACGCCACGACGGAGATCTTTCCCGGGGTGGGAAACTCGTGATAGTCCAGAGCGGCCTGGCGGTCGGATTGCGAATTCATGGGGCGGCGCCTCCTAGTCTTGAATAGGGAAAATTCTAGAGCCGCAGGCATAAGGTGATCATTCAGATTTAATATTGTCACATCACCTTTTAATTATGGCTTGTCTATGACGCCGTTTTCCCCGGACGAGGTTATCCGCAAATTGACCTCGCGGCTGAAGATGCGCCACCTGATGCTGCTGCTGCAGATCGAGCAGCATGGGTCCCTGACCCGGGTGGCCGAACACATGGCGACCAGCCAGCCGGCCGTGACCAATGCGCTGGCCGAACTGGAAAGCATGTTCGACGTGCCGCTGTTCGAGCGCTCGGTGCGCGGCATGACGCCCACGCCGCTGGGCGCGGTGGTGCTGGCCCGGGCCCGCGCCCTGGTCCACGACCTGGGCCACCTGGTGCAGGAAATGGAAGCCGTGGCCGCCGGCCACGCCGCCCATCTGCACATCGGCGTGATTCCGTTCGTGTCGGGGCAGATGCTGTCGGCCGCCATCGCCCGCACCGTGCCGCAGGGACGCGGCATCACCGCGACCATCCACGAGGGCCAGGGACCGGCGCTGCTGCGCCAGCTGCGCGACCACACGCTGGACGTGGTGGTGGGCTGGGCCACGCCGTCGGTGGACCTGGGCCAGATCGACTTCGAGGTCCTGTACCACCAGCCGCCCCGCCTGATCGCCAGCCGCCGCCTGGCGGCCCGACTCGGCCGCACCCGGCTGGAATGGAACATGCTGGCCGACCTGGACTGGATCCTGGGCACTCCGGACAGCCCGATCCGCGAGCAGGTGGCCGACATTTTCCTGCGGGCCGGGCTGGCGCCCCCGACGCCGTCGGTACAAAGCGATTCGTCCAAGCTGATCGGCGAGATGATCGTGGCCAGCGACCGCGCCGTGTCCATCCTGCCCGCCGACATCGCCGACGAGCTGGTGCGTATCGCCGGCGCGGCCATCGTGCCGTATTCTTTCGACTGGACCTTGCCACCGATTTCCCTGTTTACCCGCGCCGACGGGCTGCGCCGCAACGTGGATGCGTTATTCGCCGCCGCGCTGCGCGAGGTCTTCAGCCGCGGCGGACGCGCCTGAATCACCCCTCCGGACTCATCATGGCCCTTGCCCAATTCGTCATGCCCCGCAGCGCCCTGGCCGGCGTGCAGGCCGTGGCCGCGCGCAGCGCCCGCGCCTTTGCGCGGCATACGCATGACCAGTTCGGCATCGGCGTCATGCGCCAGGGCGCGCAGGTCTCGTACAGTGGCCGCGGCCAGGTGCAGGCGGGCCCCGGCCAGGTCATCACCGTCAATCCCGGCGAAGTGCACGACGGCGCGCCCATAGGCGGCGAACGCGCCTGGCAGATGCTGTACCTGGACCCCGCGGTGGTAGCGGACGCGGCGGACAGCCTGCCGCTGCACGGCGGGTTTGAATTCGAACATCCCGTCATGGAGGCGCCGGCACTGGCCGCGGACGTGCTGGCGCTCTATGCGCTGGCGACGTCGCAGGCCGCGCCATTGGCGTGCGACGCCCTGCTGCTGGGTATCCTGGCGCGCGCCGGCGTGGCCGCCGCCCTGGCGCCCGAGGCCGGCGCGCCCGCCGCCATCCGCCTGGCGGTCGAACTGATTGATGACGCCCCCGCCGCACCCCTGTCGCTGGCCGACCTGGCCCGCGCCTGCGGCCTGAGCCGGTTCCAGGTGCTGCGCGCCTTCAACCGCGCCACCGGCATGACACCGCATGCCTACCAGTTGCAGCGCCGCCTGCTGCTGGCACGCGGCCTGCTGCGCCAGGGCACCGCCCTGGCCGATGCGGCCGCCGCCGCGGGCTTTGCCGACCAGAGCCACATGACCCGGCTGTTCTCCCGGGCCTACGGCATCTCGCCGGGACGCTACGCGCGGGCGCTCGCCGGTTAACGCGCCGGGCACGGCCTTGCGCCGGGGCGCATGCCCGCCGGATCGCGGGCGCGCCACGCCGGGCGTCGCACTGCAATTTCGTTCAAGACCGGCCGCGCCACGCGGCCTAAGCTGCCGCTTTCCCGGCCCTTGAGCATGTCGCATGAACAAAACCCTGCAAGGCTATTGCTACCTGGCCGCCGCCATGGCGCTGGTGGGCAGCACGGTGGTGGCCAGCAAGGTCATTGCCGCGGGCTTGCCGCCCTTTACCGCCACGGCATTGCGCTTCGCCCTGGCGCTGCCCTGCTTCGCCCTGCTATGGCACCTGACGGGCGCGCGCCTGCCGCGCCTGGGCAGGCACGATTGGCTGCTGCTGGCCGCACAGGCCATTGCCGGCAGCGTGGGCTACACCACCCTGCTCATCGCCGGCCTGCAGCGCACCTCCGCCGTGGATGGCGGCGTGATCCTGGGCACACTGCCGCTGGTCTCGGCCGGCATCGCCATCGCCGTGCTGGGCGAACGGCCGAGCCGGGCCACGCTGCTGGCCATCGGCGCCGCCGCGGCTGGCGTCTGGTTGATGACGCGCAGCGGCGCGGCGGACGGCGCCGGGTCGCTGGCCGGCAACCTGCTGGTGCTGGGCGCCGTGCTGTGCGAGGGCCTGTTCATCCTGCTGCACAAGCGCCTGCGTACGCCGGTACCGCCGTTGGCGTTGTCCGCCATCATGTCCGCTATCGGCCTGGCGGTCTGCGCGCTGGCCAGCCTGGCCGAAGCGCCCTGGACACGGGAGGTTTCCGCCGGCGCGCTGATCGCGGTAGCCTATTACGCGCTGGTGCCGACCGTGGGCGGCTTTCTGCTGTGGTACGCAGGAGCCGCGCGTGTCGCCGGGTCGGACGCCGCCTTGTTCACCGCTGTCGCGCCGGTGTCGGCCGTGCTGCTGGCGGCCGCGCTGCTGGGCGAACGCCTGTCGGCCGGCCAGCTATCGGGCATGGCCTGCGTGCTGGGCGCTGTCTTCATCCTGGGTTGGGCGCGCAAGCCCGCCGCCGTCACGAGGTAAGCCATGCTGTTCCGTCATGCGAGCGCCATCTGGCGCGAATACCCGCAACTGTCCGCCGGCGCGTTGCACCTGCGCGGCGTCCATGCGCAAGCCGCGGTCGCCGCCCATGCCGCTGCGTTCATCGAACGCGGCCGCGCGCGGCTGGCGCAAGGCAGCGAATCGGAGCTGCCCGAGATCCAGGCGTGGCGCCGCGCCTTTGCCGGCATGGGCGTCAAGCCCACGCAATACCGCTGCGCCTCGGAAGCGCTGCTGCGCCGCCTGCGCAAGGACGGGCCGCCGCCGCCGCTGCATCCGCTGATCGATCTGTGCAATGCCGTGTCGATGGCCTACGCCATTCCCATCGCGGTGCTGGACCTGCGGCACGTCGGCACGGCGCTGGAAGTGCGCCCCGCCGACGGCACCGAAACCTACCTGACGTTCGGCGGCGACACCGAACATCCCGAGCCCGGCGAGGTCACCTACGCCGACCCCGAAGGCCGCGCGCATGCGCGGCGCTGGACCAACCGGCAAAGCGGCTTGTCCGCGGTGCGGGACGACACGCGGGAAGTGCTGATCGTGGCCGAGGCGCTGCATGCGGGCGCGGCCGCTGATGTCGCGCGTCTGGTCGACGAGCTGCGCGAGGTCCTGGCCCGGGTCTGGCAACCGCCGCAGCGGCATGCGCTGTTGACGGCGCAGGCGCCGGCTTTCGAGGTGCAGCGGGAGGGGATTGCGGGCGCGGCGACGGCCGTGCCCGTGCAGGTGTGAGGCGGCGCTAGCCGCGGCTGAACGCCAGCGCGAACTCGTCGGAGAAGATATCGGCCAGCGAATGGCGCAGCGCCGCGGCGCGCTCTGCGCCATAGGCGGCCTCGAAGCGCTGCTGCGCGTCTTTCCACAGGCGCTTGGACTCGGCGAGCTTGGCGCGTCCGGCGTCCGTAAGCGCCACGCGGCGGCTGCGGCCATCGCGTTCATCGCGCGCCATGCTGACGTAGCCGTCGCGTTCGAGCGGCTTGAGATTGTGCGCCAGCGCCGACCGGTCCAGCACCATGGCGCGCGCCAGGTCGGTCATGGACGGCGTGCCGGCGCGCGCGATGTGCACCAGGATCGAATGCTGCGAGACCTTCAGGCCGCACGGCGCCAGCACGGTATCGTACAACTGCGAGACGCGGCGGGTAGCCTTGCGCAGGGCAGCGCCATTGCAGATCAGCGGGTCCTGGGGAAACGCAGAGACAGTGGGATCGACGTCAGACATGGTGGATTCGGACGGCTGGGTGAGGGAAAGGATCGCCTATGGCAGGAGCGGCGGCCAAGCCCAATACGCTACTGCGGCGCGAGATTGGAGTCTAGCCGATTCTTGACAGATATTGGCATATGCACGTAAATTTTCCGCACACTCCTCTACCGCCCTCCCGTCGCCATGACCGCCACCGCAGCCGCGCCGTCCCCCCGCCCCGTCAACGCGCGCCTGCAGGCAATGCTGCACGCGCCGATCGCCCCCACGCTGGCCCGGCTGGCGTGGCCCAACATCCTGATGATGCTGGCGCAGTCGGCTACCGGCCTGATCGAAACCTGGTTCCTCGCGCGGCTGGGCACGCCGGTACTGGCCGGCGTGGCGCTGGTGGTGCCAGTGCTGATGCTGATGCAGAACATGTCGCAAGGCGCCATGGGCGGCGGCATCTCGGCCGCGGTGGCACGCACACTGGGCGCGGGCCGACAGCAGGAAGCCGACCAGTTGGTACTGCACGCGGTGGTGCTGAACGCCGCGCTGGGCGCGCTGTTCTGTGTGCTGCTGCTGGTGTTCGGCCCGCAGCTGTACCAGGCGCTGGGCGCCGACGGCGCGGCGCTGGACGCGGCGCTGGCCTATTCCAACGTCATCTTCGGCGGCATCGTGCTGATGTGGCTGATGAACGCCTTTGCCAGCGTCATCCGCGGCACCGGCAACATGCTGGTGCCGGGCGCGGTCATCTGCGGCGGCGCACTGCTGCTGGTGCCGCTGTCGCCATGCCTGATCTTTGGTTGGGGCCCGTTCCCCGCGCTGGGCGTGGCGGGCGGCGGCTGGGCGCTGGTCACCTACTACGCGGTCGGCACGCTGCTGCTGGGCGGCTACTGCCTGAGCGGCCGCAACGCGGCGCGGCTGACGCGCAGCCGCCTGCACCTGAGCCTGATGCGCAGCATCCTCAGCGTCGGCGCGCTGGCCACGCTCAATCCGCTGTTGACCAACGGACTGGTGGCACTGACGGCCGCCTTGGTGGGCGCCTACGCCGGCACGGCGGCGGTGGCCGGCTATGGCATTGCGGTGCGGCTGGAATACCTGATGATTCCACTGGCATTCGGCCTGGGCGCGCCAATGGTCGCGATGGTCGGGTCCAATATCGGCGCTGGCCAGCCCGAGCGGGCGCTGCGCATCGCGTTGACCGGTGGTGCGATGGCTTTCGTGTTGGCCGAGATCATCGGCCTGGCGGCCGCATTTTTTCCCGAAGCCTGGCTGCGGCTGTTCGGCGCGCAGGATCACATGCTGCAAGCCGGCGCGGCCTACCTGCGCATCGTCGGTCCGCTGTATGGCTTTTTTGCGCTGGGCTTTTCCATGTACTTTGCGTCGCAGGGCGCCGGGCGCCTGAAATGGCCGCTGTGGGCAGGCTTGCTGCGCCTGCTGATCGGCGCGGGCCTGGGCGGCGCGGCCCTGCACGTCACGGGATCGTTGACGGTGTTCTTCGCGATCGCCGCGCTGGCCATGTGCGTGTATGGGCTGATCATCCTGGTGGCAGTGGCTTCGGGCTCGTGGTTCGAACCCGGACACCTGCGCAAGCCCGGGCTGGCCGGGCGTGGAGGCTCGGCCTGACTCGCCGCGTCACGAATCCGGCGCGTCAGCCCTTGGGCGCGTCGCGCAGCGCATACGCCACCAACTGCTGCGCATAGGCCGGCAGCACGCCACGCACGCACAGCACCAGATCGCGCACGGCCCAGTCGTCCGCCAGCGCCACGCGCCGCACGCCGGCCGCACGGCCATAACGCGCGGCGGCCACCCGCGGCATGATGGCGATGCCCACACCCTGACCGACCATCCGGCAGATCGCATCGAAGCTGCGCAGGCGCACGCGGTAGGCCAGCACCTTGCCGTCGCGCCGCGCGTGGTGCGCGATGTGTTCCTGCAGCGCGCTGCCCTGGATCAGGCCAACGAATTCCTCGTCTGCCACCTCGGCCAGCGTGACCGTGTCGCGCCCGGCCAGCGGATGACCGGCCGGCACCACCAGCGCCAGCGGATCATGGCGAAAGCGCAGCACCTGCAGGCCATGCAGATCGGTGGAATCGGCCAGCACGCCGATGTCGCACGTGCCGGCGCGCAGGGCGTCGGCAATTTCAAAGCTGGTGCGCTCTTGCAGGTCGACCGACACGCGCGGGTGGTCCTTCAGGAACTCGCCCAGCACCTGCGGCAGGTATTCGCTGAGCGCGGTGGTGTTGCACAGCACCCGCACATGCCCCTTCAGGCCCTGTCCGTAGTGGTCCAATTCGCCGCGCATGCGGTCCATCTGCGCCAGCACCAGCCGCGCGTGGTGAACCAGCGTGTGGCCGGCGGGCGTGGCCTGCACGCCGCGATGTTCCCGCAGCAGCAGCGGCACCCCCAGCGTGTCTTCCATGCCGCGGATGCGCTCGCTGGCGGACGCCAGCGTCATGTGCGACCGCGCGGCGCCCGCGGTGATGGAGCCGGATTCCTGAACGTTCAGGAACAGGCGAAGGTCGGTCAGGTCGAAGCGCATGGAAAAAAGCGTAGCACGGCAGACTCAGGCTATGCCATAGGCCCGCTACGCAAGATCCCGATGCGGATTTCCCGCGGGCCAGGCGCAGAATTTCCCCATTCATCACCGATGAAGGGAATTTCCCATGAAAAACGCAATCGCACGACAACGGCTAGCGTGCTGGCCGATGGTGCTGCTGGTGGCCCTGGCGCTGCATTCCTCAGGCCGGGCCGAAGGCCCCGGCCGCCTGTCGGCCTATACCTCACCCGTGCAGAAATACGCGCTGGCGCTGGAGGCCCAGACCCAGGGCGACTACCCCGCCATGCTGACCTGGCTGCGCGCGGCGGCGCGCGACGGCCACGCGCCCGCCCAGCGCATGCTGGGTATCGCGCTGCTCGGCGGTCCCGCGCTGTACGGCGCGGCGCAGCCGGCCGACCTGTGCGAAGGACGCCTGTGGCTGCTGCGCGCCGCCCGGCAAGACCCCGGCAGCGGCAACGACGTCGCCTACGCGTTGTTCGGCCGTCCGCGCGACGCCCTGACCGCGCATTGCGAGGCCGCATGAGCCCTGCCGATTGGCTGGCCGGCGGCACGCCGGCGCTGCTGGCCGTGACCGTGGCCGTGTTTGTGCTGGCCGGGGTGGTGAAAGGCGTCGTGGGGCTCGGCCTGCCCACCATTTCGATGGCCATGCTGGCGCTGGTGATGGCGCCGGCGCAGGCCGCGGCGCTGTTGATCGTGCCGTCCCTGATCACCAACCTGTGGCAGGCGCGGCCATGGCCGACCTTCATGCGGGTCCTGCGCCGCATCGCCGCCATGCAAGTCGGCGTCTGCGTCGGCACGATCGCCGGTTCGCTGTGGCTGGGTGCGCCCTCGGGCCATTGGGCCGGCGTCTGCCTGGGGGCTGCGTTGGTGGCTTATGCGGCCTGGGGCCTGTTCGGCACGCCGCCGGCCGTGCCGGCGCGGCACGAAGGCGTGCTGGGCGCGGCGGTGGGCGCGATCACCGGCGTCATCACCGCGGCCACCGGCGTGTTCGTGATTCCCGCCGTCCCCTATCTTCAGGCACTGAGCCTGGGCAAGGACGGCTTGATCCAGGCGATGGGCATCTCGTTCTCGGTGTCCACCGTGGCCTTGGCCGCGGGGCTGTGGCTGACCGGCAGCTACACGCCGGGCGCGGCCGGCGCATCGGTGCTGATGCTGGCGCCCGCGCTGGCCGGCATGGCGCTGGGCCAATGGCTGCGCGAGCGGCTGTCGGCACGCACCTTCAGACTTTGCTTCATGATCAGCCTGGCGCTGCTGGGCGCCTACCAGGTCGCGCAAGGCCTGGCCGGATAGGCGCCCGCCGCGTCAGGCCTCAGGCGGCCAGGCGCCGCTCGTCAGCAAGGCGTCCGCCAGCCGGGCGCCGTTCATCAGCGATGCCGATGGACACCGACATCTCGCGCCATCGCGCCAGTTCCTGCTGCACCGACTGGATCTTGCCGCGCGCCTGGTCGAAGGCGTCGCGGCCCAGGAACAGATGCAGCGGCGCGTATTGCGCGTCGGCCGCCTGGATCAGCGCGCGCGCCGCCTTGGCCGGATCGCCCGGCGCGGCCTGCGCCGCGCCCGCCCCGGGATGGCCCGCCCCGGGATGGCCCGCCCGCGCCTGGCCTGCGTCGGTCCGCAGCGCACCGGGATAGACCAGCGACACGCGCACGCCATGGGGCGCCATCTCGGCCGCCAGCGCTTCGCTCAGGCCGCTGACCGCGAACTTGGTGGCGCTGTAGGCGCCCCAGCCGGCACAACCGCCGTCAAAGCCCAGGATCGATGAGATGTTGAACACGTGGCCCGCGCGCTGCGCCCGCAGGCGCGGCATCACCGCGCGCACCACGTTCAGCACGCCGAAGACGTTGATATCGAAATTGCCCCGCAGTTCCGCATCGGACAAGGTTTCCAGCGCGCCTGCCAGGCCATAGCCGGCATGGTTGACCACCACGTCGATGCGGCCGAAACCGGCGATGACCGAATCGACCGCGCGGCGCACGCTGCGTTCGTCGGCCAGATCCACCGCCAGCGGCAGGAAGCGGCCATCCAGCTTGGCCCCCACCGCGTCCAGCAAAGCGTCGACGTCACGGGAAGTGGCCGCCACCTTGTGGCCCTGATCGAGCAGCATCCTGACCAACGCCAGGCCCAGGCCGCTGGATGCGCCCGTCACAAACCAGATTTTTTCGGTGTTCATGCGATCTCCCTCTACTTGCGGCTACCGGCAACACGCCGGCAGCCCGCCTGCGCCTACGGACTCACGCGGAAATCCATCGACCCTGAGCGTGAAAGGGATGTTAAGAATCGCGCGGGAAAGCGTACAGGCTCGTTCTTGCGTGAAACCTGCCTATTTCTACAGGCTTGCCGCAACCGCCCCGCGACGGCCTGACGCGGCGACGGTGCGGCGCGGGATCAGCCCAGCGCGCTGCGGTAGTGCTCGCTGTCGAAACGCGGTGCGGTATCTGCCGGCGGGGCCTCGGCCACGGCGGCGGGCGCGGGCGCAGCGGCGGCGGCGTCCACGCCAAAGAGGGAGAGTTCAGCGGTGACCAATGCAAGCAGGAAATTCGCCATGTTGATTCCTTTGATTCATATGCCAGAACCGGCGGCGGGTCCGCCAGTCTTATATAAGACATAGGCCTCATCTTGCTGACGGCAACGCGGCGCGTCCATTTGCTTGTCTCAATCGCGGCGATTGAAACAACGCAAGCCCGCGGGGGTCAGCGCGCGAACCGGCGGCGCTGCCCCGTCTGGCGCACCGCCGCGACCAGCGCCTGCACCGCCGGTTCAGCGGATCGCAGGAAGGCGAAGAAGCGTGCATTGGGCAGCGCCGGCATGCCGTCCTCGCGCGTCAGCGCGCGCAGGCCCGGCCGAAGCTGGCTGCGCGCCACCGGCGCCACTGCGAACCCTGCTTGCGCTGCCGCCAGGCAGCCCGCCATGCTGGCGCTTTCAAAGGCGGGCAGCCACGCACGCCGCGCGCGGCCCAGCGCGCCGATGGCCGCCTCGCGATATACGCAGGGTTCCGGAAACACCGCCAGCGGCACCTGCGGACCAGGCTTCCAGGGCTTGTCTTCGCCCCAGGCCCAGACCAGCTCTTCTTCCCACAGCAGTTCGCCGTCGTCCTGCATCCGCGCGCATTGCTTGCCGAACACCACGTCCAGCTTGCCGCGCGATTGCTGGCGCATCAAGTCCGCCGTGACGCCCACCTTCAGTTCAATCGACGCTTCGGGATGGCCGCGGTGAAAGGCCTGCAGCACCTCGGCCAGCCAGGCGCCGGCAAAGTCTTCCGACGACCCGATACGCAGCCGTCCCTTCAGGCGCGCGCCGCTCAGCCGGGCGCGTGCCTCGCGCTCCAGGTCGACGATATTGCGGGCATAGGCATAGAGCGTTTCACCCGCGGCGGTAAGTTCGAAGCTGCGCGTGGTGCGCTCCAGCAGGACGGAACCGGCCACCATTTCCAGGCGCTTGATGTGGCCACTCACCGCCGACGGCGTCAACGCCAGGGCGTCGGCCGCCAGGGCGAAGCCGCCGTTGTCCACGACTTCCAGGAAGGTGCGCAGCAGCGTCAGGTCCAGCACGGCGCCGGTGGGTTCGGCAAGGGTGTCCATGGGTGAATTTCCGCAATACATGATTTGTTGATAATAGCGGCCGATTATTCACCAATCATGACCATGCGCGCCGTTATCGTGACAGTCCCGACTCCGCGAATGAAGCCCGCCCCATGAATCCCTACGCCACGATCCGCACCCCGCGACTGGACATCGCCTACCTGGAATGGAATCCCGCCGGCACGCGCGCCGCCGTGCTGCTGCACGGCTGGCCTGACAGCCCGGAATGCTGGCGCACGGTGGCGCAGCGCCTGGCGGACGATGGCTACCGCGTGCTGTGCCCGGCGCTGCGCGGCTTCGGCCCCACGCGTTTCCGGGAGGCCGACACACCGCGAAGCGGCGAACTGGCCGCGCTGGGCCGCGACCTGCTGGACTTCATTGCCGCGCTGGGGCTGAAGCGGCCGCTGCTGGTCGGCCACGACTGGGGCGCGCGCGCCGCGTCCAACGCCTGCGGCCTGCAGCCCGGCGTGGCCTCGCAGCTGGCGCTGCTGTCCGTGGGCTACGGCACCAACGATCCGTCACAGACCCTGCCGCTGCCGCAGGCGCGCAATTACTGGTACCACTGGTTCATGGCCACGCCGCGCGGCGCCGCCACCGTGCGCGAAGACGCCCAGGCGTTCACCCGCTATATGTGGGACACCTGGTCGCCGCCTGGCTGGTACACCGACGCAGAATTCGCCGAGGCCGCGCGCGCCTTCGACAACCCGGACTGGGCCGACGTGGTGCTGCATTCGTACCGCCATCGGTGGGGCTTCGAGACGGGCGACCCGGCCTATTCGGACGACGGCGCGCGGCTGTCGCCCGCGCCGCTACTGGCGGTGCCCACCCTGGTGCTGCACGGCGGCGCCGACACCTGCAACCTGCCGGCCACGTCCGAGGGACGGGCGCACTATTTCAGCGCAGGCTACGAGCGCCGGGTGCTGGACGGCGTGGGTCATTTCCCCCAGCGCGAGGCGCCGCAGGCGGTGGCCGACGCCATCCTGAAGTTCTGCGCGGCCTGGCCCGCGGCCCGTTGATCCCATCCGCTGATCCGTCCCGCCCAAACCGCCCGGCGCCGGGGCCGCCCGGCAGGAAAGCAGCGAATGACGGATAATCCCGGATATTTCCCGCCGCATTGCCGGCGGTTTTTTCTCGGGCGCCTCTGCCCGACAGCATTCGGAGTCAGCTATGTATCGCGGCATTGAGGCGATTGAACACTTCATGGAATCGGTCGGCCTGACCTGGCGCCCCGGCACCACCCAGGGCGCCGACCTGCGCGTCAGCTACCGCATCGGCAACACCCGCCCCTTGGGCATTGATTGCACGCTGGTGGAATTCCATTGCGACGCCAAGCGCCCCAAGGTCTGGGTGCCCGAGTTCTCGCGCACCAGTTTCCACCAATGGTTCGAAGTGCCCTTCCAGGAATTCGAGTTCACCCCGGGCGGCTCGATGCTGAAGATCAAGGCCGCCGCCCGCGGCAATGCGCCCCCCTACAGCGTCGGCATCAAGCCGCTGGCCTGACGCCCGCGGCGCCGGGCGGCGGCAAGCCGCCCAGCGCGCCGGGGCCCGCCGCCGCGCGCAAGCCCCCGCTACACTTTCTTGTACATGATGGTCGTGCCGTCCACCTTGGACGGATTGCGCGCATCGCGGCTGAATCCCGGTATCACCCCCACCGTCACATAGCCCAGCGAGCCGTACAGGGGCTCGGCGCTGTCGCCCGTGCGGGTGTCCAGCGTGATCAGGCTGCGGCCGCATTGCACGGCCAGCCTTTCCGCGTCCTGCATCAGGCGCCGCGCGATGCCACGCCGCCGGAAGTCCGGATGCACCAGCAGCTTGCGGATCTCGGCGCGATGCGGCTGGTTGGGCGGCGTGTCGCAATCGAGCTGCACCGAGCCGGCCACGCGGCCGTCCTGCAGGGCCACCAGCAACGACGCCTTGCCGGCCGTCAGCGACGGCAGTACCTTGTCGCGCCAGAACGACTGCGCGTCGTCCAGCGAATAGGGCAATACGAAACTGACGCTGGCGCCGTCCTGCACGCAGGCGTGCAGCAGCGCGGCCAGGCCGGGCAGGAGGTCGCGCGCCTGGGCGGCGGAAGGTCGGGTGTATTCAAGCGTGGCAACGGACATGTGGGACTCTCAGACAATGAACAACAGGTAGCGGGCGCCGCAATGCGGCGGGGTATCGAAGGCGCTGGCGCCGGAAAGCTGATAACGCAGGCAGTCGCCAGGCGCCAGGGCGTAGGACTGGCCATCGACGGTGATGGACAGCTCGCCTTCCAGCATCACCAGGTGATGCTCCAGCCCGGCGCGCGGCGACTGGTCATAGCGGATGTGCGAGTCCGCGGCCAGTTCGCAGGCCAACACTTCGCCGGCCAGCTTCTGCGACGGCGGCGACACGGAACGGCGCTTGAAACCGGTACTGTCGTCGACCCACAGCGCCTGCGCGGCGGCGGGCAGCAGCGGCGTGAAATCGTCTTCGACCATCCGCATCAGGCGCGACATCGTCAGGCCATAGGCGCCGCACAGCTTGCCCAGCGCATTGGCGGTGGGGCTGACTTCGGCGTTCTCCAGCCGCGACAGCGTGGCGCGGCTGAGGCCGGCGCGGCCGGCCAGTTCGTCCAGCGACCAGGCGCGGGACAGGCGCAGCGCCTTCAAGCGGCCGGCCAGGCGCTGGTCCAGGCCGGCGTCGGGGGAATGCGTGGCGGGGATTGATAGATTTTCCATATATGGGAATTTCTCCCAAATACGGAAATACGTCAAGCCCCCGTGTTCCCTGCTCCGCCAGGAAGGTCGGCAATTCGGCACAATACGGCGTATGCACACAGCCCGATTCGTCTCCCTGACCGTCCTCTGCCTGGGCATCCTGACGGGCTGCAGCCTGCCGCCCCTGGACCATCGCAACGCCTCGCAGGCGCTGACACCGGATGCCGCGCGCGACACGCCGCTGGGCCGCGCCATCGAGCCGCTGGCCGCGCAGCACCCCGGAAAATCGGGCATCCATCCGCTGGCCGATGCCTACGACGCCTTTGCCGCGCGCATGATGCTGGCGCGCGCTGCCCAGCGCAGCCTGGATGTGCAGTACTACATCTGGCACGACGACATGACCGGCACCATGCTGCTCGAAGCCCTGCACGAAGCCGCCGACCGCGGCGTGCGGGTACGGCTGCTGCTGGACGACAACGGCACCGCCGGGCTGGACAAGGTGCTGGCGGCGCTGGACGCGCATCCCAACATCGAGGTGCGGCTGTACAACCCGTTCGTGGTGCGCTGGCCCAAGTTCATCGGCTACCTGACCGACTTTCGCCGCCTGAACCGGCGCATGCACAACAAGTCCTTCACCGCCGACAACCAGGCCACCATCGTCGGCGGCCGCAACATCGGCGATGAATACTTCGGCGCCGCCAATGGCGTGCTGTTCACCGACCTGGACGTGCTGGCCATCGGCGCCGCCGTCAATGACGTGTCGACCGACTTCGACCGTTACTGGGCCAGCGAGTCGGCCTATCCGGTGGACCGGTTGTTGAAACCCGCCGCCGCCAGCGAACTGGCCGCGCTGGCGCAGTCGGCCCGCACCGTCGAGCAATCGCCCGAGGCCGCCGCCTACGCCGAGGCCATGCGCCAGTTGCCCTTCATCCAGCAACTGCTGCGCGGCGAACTGGCGCTGGAATGGGCCAGCACCCGCATGGTCAGCGACGACCCGCGCAAGACCCTGGGCACGGCGCCGCCCGAGGCCATGCTGCCGCATCAGCTGCACGACATCGTCGGCGCGCCCACGGCGGACCTGGAACTGGTCTCGCCCTACTTCGTGCCTACGGCCAGCGGCACCGAGGCGTTCGTCAAGCTGGCGCAAAGCGGCGTCAAGGTGCGCGTGCTGACCAATGCGCTGGAAGCCACCGACGTGGCCGTGGTGCATTCCGGCTACGCCTCGCGGCGGCGCGACCTGCTGGCCGGCGGCGTCGAACTGTTCGAAATGAAGCGTCAGGCCGGCGCCGAGCGCAACAAGAGCCTGGGACCCTTCGGCAGCTCGGGCTCCAGCCTGCACGCCAAGACCTTCGCGGTGGACGGACGCAGCGTGTTTGTCGGGTCGTTCAATTTCGATCCGCGTTCGGCGCGGCTCAATACCGAGCTGGGCTTCGTCATCGACAGCCCGACGCTGGCACGTCACATCGCCGACGCCTTCGACAACGATATCCCGCGCACCGCCTATCGCGTCTGCCTGGACGACAATGGCGCGCTGTACTGGCTGGAGCAACGCGACGGCAAGACCATCCGCCACGACACCGAGCCGGGCACCACGGCCTGGAAGCGCTTTTCGGTCTGGTTCGTGTCGTTGTTGCCGATCGAATCGCTGCTGTAGGCGGCCCGCCGCGATGGAACTTGCGCAAGTTACGGAGTTTCGCGACCGGCCGCCGGACGTAGACTGGATGACATCCCTTTTTGTGCGGTAGCGCCATGAGCAAGCTGGACACCCTGGACTGGACCCGCATCGCCGCCGACCTGGACGCGCGCGGCCACGCCGTGGCGGCCAGCCTGCTGACGCCCGGGCAATGCCAGGCGCTGGCCGCCGCCTACGACGACGAAGGCCGCTACCGCAGCCACATCGTCATGAGCCGCCACGGGTTCGGCCGCGGCGAATACAAGTATTTCGCCTATCCGCTGCCGCGGCTGCTGCATAACCTGCGCACGGCGCTGTATCCGCGGCTGGCGCCGATCGCCAATCGCTGGAACCGGCAGATGGGCATCGCGGTGCAGTACCCCGCTGACCACGCGGCGTTCCTGGCGCGCTGCCACCAGGCCGGCCAGCGCCGGCCCACGCCGCTGATCCTGCAGTACGGCCCGGGCGACTACAACTGCCTGCACCAGGACCTGTACGGCGAGCATGTCTTTCCGCTGCAGGTGGCCGTGCTGCTGTCGCGGCCCGGTGAGGATTTCACGGGCGGCGAGTTCGTCATGACCGAAACCGACAGCCACGGCCAACGCGCCGAAGTGCTGCCGCTGCGGCAAGGCGACGCGCTGGTCTTCACCGTCAACCAGCGCCCGGTGGCCGGCGCGCGCGGCTGGCGCCGGGTCGCCATGCGCCACGGCGTCAGCGCGCTGCGTGATGGCCGGCGCCACACGCTGGGAGTGATCTTCCATGACGCGACCTGACCCGGGACCGACCCTGGACCTGTTCGGCGATGACGACACGGCGCAGTCCGCCCGCGAGTCATTGGGCGCGCAGTCCGTGGTGCTGCGCGGGTACGCCCTGGCCGACGCGGCGGCCTTGCTGGCCGGCGTGCGGGAAGTCGCCGCGCAGGCGCCGTTTCGGCATATGGTCACGCCGGGTGGCTACACCATGTCGGTGGCGCTGACCAACTGCGGCCGCCATGGCTGGACGACGGACGCGCAAGGCTACCGCTACAGCCGCAACGACCCCTTGTCCGGGTTGCCCTGGCCGGACATGCCCGCCGTGTTCGACGACCTGGCGCGGCGCGCCGCCGCCGAGGCCGGCTTTCCCGGCTTTGCGCCGGACGCCTGCCTGGTCAATCGCTACGAGCCGGGCGCGCGCCTGTCGCTGCACCAGGACAAGGACGAGCGCGATTACCGCTCGCCGATTGTGTCGGTGTCGCTGGGCATGCCGGCGGTGTTTCTGTTCGGCGGCCACGAGCGCGCGGACAAGACGCAACGCGTGCCCCTGTTGCACGGCGACGTGGTCGTGTGGGGCGGCGTGGACCGGCTGCGATTCCACGGCGTGCTGCCGCTGAAGAACCGGCCCCATCCGCTGCTGGGGAGCCGGCGGATCAACCTCACCCTCCGCCGGGCCGGGTAAGGCACACGCCGGAACCACACGCCCCTGCCGCCGGCGTCAGGCCGCGCGCAGCGCCACCTTCGGAAAGTCCACCGGCACATCGAACGCCACGTTGACGTAGTTGGTGAACAGGTTCAGCGCCACGTGCGCCAGCAGTTCCACGATCTGCCCATCATCGAAACCCGCCTGGCGCAGCGCGGCGATATCCGCATCGCGCAGCTGGCCGCGGCCGCGCACCACTTTCAACGCGAAGTCCAACGCCGCCGCGGTCTGCGGATCGTCGGCGCGGCCGGCCTGCGCGGCGCTCATCTGCTCGGCGGTGGCGCCGGCCTTCCGGCCCAGCACGGTATGCGCGGCCAGGCAGTATTCGCAGCGGTTGCTGTCGGCGATCGCCACGGCGACCTTTTCACCCAGTTGCGCCGGCAGCGTGCCACCGCCCAGGGCGCCAAAGGCGGACCACATGCTGCGCAGGGCCGCGGGCGAATTGGCCACCGCGCGGAACATGTTGGGGGTGGCGCCGAACGCGCCGTGGATCTGGCGCAGCAAATCCTGGCTGGCGGCCGGGGCGGACGAGGGATCGACAAGGGGAATGCGGGACATGAGGGTTTCCTTTGCGTTGCGAGGCTTGGCCGGAATGGCTGCTGCCGGGAAACCAGTATTGCGCGATCCGAAGTAGCATTGGATACCTTACGTCCACCAAACATACCTATCCGTCCAAACTGACCATGCCCGCGCCCGTCGATCGTCTGTCCGCCCTGCTGGAACATTTCCGCGCCCGCGCCCGGCTGTTCTACAGCGGCCCGATGTGCGGACTGACCCGCTTTTCGCCCGAGACGGGCCGCGGCTTTCTGCACGTACTGCGGCGCGGCCAGATGGAAGTGCGGCACCCGCCGGGCAGCGGTCTGCCGCGGCGGCTGGCGCTGGCCGAACCTACCTTGCTGTTCTACCCCCGGCCGGTCCGGCACGATTTCCACAACCCGCCGCAAGACGGCGCCGACTTCACCTGCGCGACGCTGGATTTCGACGGCGGCGCGCGCAATCCGCTGGTGCGCGCCCTGCCCTCGCTGATCGCCCTGCCGCTGGCCCGCGTCGATGGCCTGGAGCAGGCGCTGGCGCTGCTGTTCGCGGAAACCGAATCCGTGCGCTGTGGCCAGCGGCTGCTGGCCGACAAGCTGTTTGAAGTCGTGTTGATCCAGTTGCTGCGCTGGCTGATCGACCATCCGGCAGAAGCCGGCATCCAGGCGGGCCTGATGACGGGCCTGGCCGACCCGCGGCTGGCGCGCGCCCTGGTCGCCATGCACCAGGCGCCCGGTTCGCCCTGGAGCCTGGCGGAACTGGCCAGCCAGGCTGGCATGTCGCGCAGCGCTTTTGCCGCCGCCTTCAAGGCCGCGGTGGGTCAGCCCCCCGCCGACTATCTGGCGGACTGGCGCCTGGCGCTGGCCCAGGCCCGGCTGCGCCAAGGCCGCCCGGTCAAGGCCATTGCCGCCGAACTGGGTTATGCCAATGCCTCCGCCCTGTCACGGGCCTTCAGCCGCAAGCTGGGCGCGTCGCCGCGTGCGTGGCTGGAGGCCCCGGCCGAGGCGTCCGGATGATCCTCCATCCTCCGGCCTCGGCCGCCGCGACATCCCGCGTAGTCACCGAGTGAGGGTTCGCCAGGGCTGGCGGCGCCAAGGCGGCGGGCCTACTATCTGCCCTTTCCCTGCCCACCTGGCCCCTCATGCGCCTGTCCATCGCCCCGGCATTACTCTGCGCGCTGATCGCCGCGCCCGTCTGGTCCGCCGAGCCCCCCGCCTTGCTCGAAAACTCGCTGGGCATGACCTTCGTGCAGGTGCCGGCGGGCACCTTCCAGATGGGTAGCGACGAAACGCCGGAAGCCCTGGCACGCGACTATCCGCAGTATCCGAAAGAACGTTTCACGCAGCTGTTCGACGAAGCCCCGGTCCACACCGTGCGCATCACGCGTCCGTTCTTCCTGGCGCGCACCGAAATCACGGTGGGCCAGTTCCGGCGCTTTATCGAAGCGTCCGGCTATGTGCCGGAATCCGAGGCCGACGGCACCGGCGGCTACGGTTACAACGCGGCTTACGATCCCGACAAGACCGAGCGCGGCGACGCCTTCGAAGGCCGCGACAAACGCTACTCGTGGCGCAACCCCGGCTTTGCCCAAACGGATGATCATCCCGTGGTCAACGTCAGCTGGAACGACGCCACTGCCCTGGCGCACTGGCTTAGCCAGAAAGAAGGACGCGTCTACCGCCTGCCCACCGAAGCCGAATGGGAATACGCCGCCCGGGCCGGCGGCCACACCCGCTACCAGAACGGCGACGATCCTGCCGCCCTGCCCGCCGTGGCCAATACCTTCGATGCGGACGCCGCGCCCCTATGGCCCAAGTGGCAGGCCTTTGCCGCGCCGCGCAGCGATGGCCACACGTTCACCGCGCCGGTCGCCCGCTATGCCCCCAACGCCTTCGGCCTGTACGACATGCATGGCAACGCCTGGGAGTGGGTAGCCGATTGGTACGGCGAAGACTATTACGCCCACTCGCCCCAGGACGATCCACAGGGTCCGGCCAGCGGCAATGTGCGAGTGCGCCGCGGCGGCTCCTGGCACACCTGGGCGCTGTACGTGCGGTCGGCCTATCGCAACTGGAATACGCCGGAAACCCGTTACCCATTGGTCGGATTCCGCCTGTTGCGCGAAACCGACTGATACCCGCCCGGCCATTGCGCCGCGGCGCCTGACAACTGCCCCCGGCCTATAGCGGTTAGCATAGGCGCACACGCTACTACAAAAAAGAGTCCTGACATGCATTCGCTGGGCCGTCTCGTCCTGCTCGTCAACGATTACGACACCGCCATTTCCTTCTACCAGGACAAACTGGGCATGGAGGTCTTCGTCGACATGGCCGTGGGCCAGCAACGCTTCGTGCACCTGCGGCTGCCCGAGCAACCGCAGGTGGGCGTGTGGCTGCTGCAAGCCCAGACCCAGGCACAGCGCGACCGGGTCGGCGACCAGACCGGCGGCCAGCCGGTGGGCGTGTTCTACACCGACGACGTGGTGCGCGATCACGCCCATTTCGCGGCACGCGGCGTGCGCTTCACCCGCGAGCCGGTGCACGACAACATCGCCGTCTACGCGCACTTCATCGACCTGTACGGCAACGAGTTCGTGCTGGTGCAGCTGAAGTAAGCCTTCGCCATGACCGGCCGCGCCGCCTCGCAAGACTGGATCGTGCGCCACGCCCCTGCCGACAGGGTCGAGCGCATCGAAGCCTATTTCGGGGGCCGCGGCTACGACCTGCACCGTCACGACACCTACGCCATCGGCTGCACCCTGGCGGGCGTGCAGAGCTTCCAGTACCGCCGCGGCCTGCGGCACAGCCTGCCAGGCGGCACCCTGGTGCTGCACCCGGACGAAGCGCACGACGGCCAGGCCGGCACCGAGGCAGGTTTCCATTACCGCATGATCTATGTGCAGCCGGCGCTGATCCAGGAGATCCTGGGGGGCCGGCCCCTGCCGTTCATCCGCGACGGCATCTCGGACGACCCGCGCCTGCGCGCTGCCAGCGCGGCATTGCTGCAAGGCGACGCGCCCCTGCCGATGCTGGCCGAGCAGGACGCGCTGTACGACCTGGCGCAGGCGCTGTGCGCCGTCGCCGGCCAGCGCCCGGAACGGCGGCGCCCCGATTACGCGGCGGGCGAACGCGCCCGCCAGTACATCCATGACACGCAGGGCCAGGCCGTCACGCTGGACGACCTGGAGCGGGCCGCCGGCATCGACCGCTGGAGCCTGTCGCGCGACTTCCGCGCCCTGTACGGCACCAGCCCCTACCGCTATGCCCTGCTGCGCCGCCTGGACCTGGCGCGCCGCCTCATCGCCGCCGGGCGGTCGCTGGCGGACGCCGCCGCGGATGCCGGTTTCACCGACCAGAGCCACATGACGCGCCGTCATGCCCAGGCCTTCGGCATGACGCCCGCGCGCTGGCGCGGCACGCTGCGGCGCTGACCCCGGGACGGCACCGCACGCCCGCATCCGAAGCGGGGCCGCGACGGCGTCCGCGCCGATGTCCCCGGCGCTGACCGTATCCGCACAAACGTACAAGACGGCGGCCTGCCGCCGCGCCTAAGCTGCACGGGTTCCTTTTCTACCGAGAATCCCCATGCCCGCCATCCCCGCCCTCAATCTGGCCCGGAAACTGTCGCTGATCCACGAACACTGGACGCCCAAGGTCATCGCCGAGATGAACGACTACCAGTTCAAGCTGGTCAAGCTGCACGGTGAATTCGTGTGGCATAGCCATGCCGACACCGACGAGACCTTCATCGTGCTGGCTGGCCAGTTGCGCATCGAACTGCGCGACGGCCACATCGACCTGGGGCCGGGCGAAATGGCCGTCATTCCCTAGGGGGTGGAACACAAGCCCTGTGCCGCGCAAGAGGTGCATGCCATGCTGATCGAGCCGCGCGGCGTCCTCAACACGGGCGACCAGGGCGGCGAACGCAGCGCCCCGAACGACGTCTGGATCTAACGCTTGGCGGGCGCTCGCGCCTGGTCGGGTTCGATCAGGCGCTTGTCGCTCTTGTCGCCGATGCGGGCCTCGACCCGGCGCAGCACCGCCAGCACGAACAGCGCCATCAGCGTGCTGGCCACGGCGGTGGCCTCGCGGCCCATGCCCGCGGCCACGCCGATGGCGGCCGTCATCCAGATACTGGCCGACGTGGTCAGCCCGCGGATCTCGCGTTCGTTGCTGAGTTTGATGATGGCGCCCGCGCCCAGAAAACCGATGCCGGCGATCACGCCCTGCAGCACCCGGCTCAGGTCGCCGACCTGCATGCCGTTCTGCAGCGGCACCAGCACGAAGATCGCCGCGCCCAGCGCCACCAGCATGTGCGTGCGCAAGCCCGCCGCCTTGCCGCTGCGTTCGCGCTCATAACCCAGCAGCCCGCCCAGGATGACGGCCATGCCCAGGCGCAGCACGATACGGGTCGCTTCGCCGACGTCGGGAATGTCGGCGAATTCGCTGCGCAGTGTGGTCCAGATTTCCAGCCAGACTTCCGACATCACCGTCTCCCGGGATAAGGGTAACTGGCAGCATAGCAGCAGACCTGGCCCGGGACCTGCCAGCATCGCTGGCCCGCCACGGGCATCTGGTTTACAACAGCGGTTCACGGCGCCGGGTTCTCCGGGCCGATATTCAACAGCGTCCCGATACGTATTGCCGCGGACGCGACAGCGAGGAGCTTGGCATGGATTTGCAGCTGGACGGCAAGCGCGTACTGATCACGGGCGCGTCCAAGGGTATCGGGCTGGCCTGCGCCATGGCCTTCGCGCGGGAAGGCGCCGAACCGATCCTGGTGGCGCGCAACGACGCGGCGCTGCAGGCGGCGGCCCAGGCCGTTCAAGCGCAAAGCGGCCGGCCCGCGCGCACGCTGGCGCTGGACCTGGCCCAGCCGGGCGCGGCGGCGCGCGTGGCCGAGCAGACCGGGCCGATCGATATCCTGGTCAACAATGCCGGCGCCGTGCCGGGCGGCGCGCTGGACCAGGTGCAGGACGAGCGCTGGCGCGCAGGATGGGAACTGAAGGTGCACGGCTATATCGCGCTTGCCCGCCACTACTATCCGCTGATGCGCCAGGCCGGCACGGGCGTCATCGCCAACATCATCGGGATGGCCGGCTCGGCGCCGCGCGCCGACTATATCTGCGGCGCGGCGGCCAATGCGTCGTTGATCGCCTTCACCCGCGCCTTGGGCGGCGATGCGCCGCGCCATGGCGTGCGCGTATTCGGCGTGAACCCGTCGCGCACCCGCACCGACCGTGTGCTGACGCTGGCCAAACAACGCGCGCAGGCACGCTGGGGCGACGAATCGCGCTGGCAGGAAACCCTGACCGACCTGCCCTTCGGCCGGCTGATGGAGGCCGAGGAAGTGGCCGACATGGTGGTGTTTGGCGCCTCGCCGCGAGCGGGCTACCTGAGCGGCACGGTCATCGACCTGGACGGCGGCGAGCAATACGCGCGCTGAGGCGAGCGCCCAGCACGCGTTGGAACAGCGCGGGCGGCGGCAGCCGCCGGCCGCCCCGCCGCAAGGCCTGGCGCGTCAGTGCGCCGCGGCCCAGCCGGCCAGCAGGGCCGGCAGTTGCTTCATGTCGGTGAACACGTGCGCCACGCCCACGTTGCGCAGCGCCTCGGGGCTGCTGTGGCCGTTGGCATCCGGGCTGTAGCCGAACACCGTGGCGCCCGCCGCCACCCCGGCGGTGGCGCCGGTGACCGTATCCTCGACCACCGCGCAGCGCTTGGGATCCACGCCCAACGCGCTGGCCGCGGCCAGGTACACGTCCGGGTGCGGCTTGCTGCGCGGCATTTCATGGCCGCTGAAGACCCGCTCGCCAAACCACTCGGCGATGCCGATCTTGGCCAGCTGCAACTCCACCTTGCGGCGGTCCGCGCCCGAGGCGACGGCAATACGGCCATCCAGCGTCTGGTGCAAGGCGCGCACGGCCTGCGGCGCGCCGGGGATCTCCAGCAGCTCGCGATCCAGCGCGGCGTTGCGGCGCTCGCGGAATTGCGCGAACCAATCGGGCGACAGCGCAACGCCCGTCTTGGACTGGATCAGGGGCAGTTCGTCCCGCACGGCCTTGCCGGTGAAGATGCGCGTGGCTTCTTCAAACGTGATCGCCCAGCCCAGCTCGTTGAGCATCTCGGTCAGGACGCGGGCGGTAATGGGTTCGGAATCGACCAGCACGCCGTCGCAATCGAACAGCACGGCGTCAAAGGGAAAATCGGTCATTGCGGGCAGCAGAAAAAGAGGTCCAGGAAGCCCTCAAGCATACTGCACCGCAACAGCGGCGCCGGGAGCAAGCTTCGGAGTGCCGATCCGGACGCGGGCCGCTATGCTGTAGATCCCCTGAGCCACATCATCCTCCATGACGCCACCCGAATCGCCCCGCGCGCCGCCCGGCGCCTCCTCCAAGCCAGGCAAGGCCGCCGCCCGGCCCGCGCCCGCCGCCGGTTTGAATCCCGCGGTGGCGGCAGCCCTGTACAAGCGCGCGGCCAGGCACCTGGCCGCGCTGGATGAAGACTGGGCCCGCCACGTCGCCGCCATCGGCCCCTGCCGCCATGAATCGCGGCCGGCGCGCGATCCCTACGAGGCGCTGGTGCGCGCCATCGCCTACCAGCAACTGCACGCCCGCGCCGGCGACGCCATCCTGGGCCGTTTCCTGGCGCTGTATCCCGGCCAGTCGTTCCCGGCGCCGCGCGCGCTGCTGGCCACCGATCCACAAGCCCAGCGCGACTGCGGTTTTTCCGCGTCCAAGCTGGCCACCATCCGTGGCATTGCACAGGCGGCGCTGGACGGCATCATCCCCAGCCGCGACGAAGCGCTGGCGATGACGGACGAGGCGCTGATCGAACGCCTGGTGACGCTGCGCGGCGTGGGCCGCTGGACCGTCGAGATGCTGCTGATCTATACGCTGGAACGCGTGGATATCCTGCCGGTGGACGACTACGGCGTGCGCGAAGGCTACCGGCGGCTCAAGCGCCTGGACAAGGCGCCTTCGCCCGCCCAGATGCGCGCCATCGGCCAGGCCTGCAGCCCGTACCGCACCATCGCGGCCTGGTACCTGTGGCGCATGCCCGCCATGGCGGCCCCGGCGGCGCCATGACGGCCGCCGCGCACGCCTTGGAGCGCTACGACTGGGCCCGGATCGCGCAGCAGCTGGAGGCCGAAGGCTGGGCGCCGCTGTCCGCGCTGTTCAGCGCGGCGCAGGTCCGCGCCTTGACGACGGCCTTCGACGCGCCTGCCGCCGCCAGCCCGGCGCAAGCGCCTGCCCATCAGGGCGAACGCCGCTATCTGGATGGTGCGCTGCCCTGCCCGCTGGATGGCCTGGCGCCCGCGCTGTACGCGCGGCTGGCGCCGTTGGCCCAATCTTGGTCGCAGCGCCTGGGCCGCATTGCGGCCAGCCTGCCGCTGGCGCGGGCGGACCCGCCCCTGCTGCACCGCCTGCGCGAGGACGAGGCGCATCCCTTGACGCACGAGACGGATGAAGCCGCGTTTGCGCTGCGGCTGGTCGCGCTGCTGTCCGACCCTGACCAGGACTTTTCCGGCGGCGAATTCGTCATGACCGAGCAACGCCCGCGCCAGCAGTCGCGCCCCCTGGTGCTGCCGCTGGGCCTGGGCGACGCGGCGCTGATCGCCGCCGCGCACCGGCCCATCCGCGGCGCGCAGGGCGACTACCGCGCCACCGTGCGTCACGCCATCAGCCGTGTGCGCGGCGGAATGCGAATGGGTCTGGAACTGCCGCTCAATTCTCCGCGGTGATGTGCCCGTCCGCCACCACCTTGGCGAACACGGTGGTCTGCGCCTGGATGAAGGCGCGGAACGCATCCGGGGTCATGGGCTGCACCTCGCCGCCCAGCTCGCGCAGGCTGGCAACCAGCTTTTCGTCGCGCAGGCAACGGTCGATAGCCGCGGCCAATTGCTGCCTTACCGGCGCGGGGGTGGCCGCCGGCACGAAGATGCCGAACCAGTTTTCCAGCGCGTAATCCTTCAGCGGTGCGTACTCGGCCAGCGCGGGAATGTCGGGCGCGAACGAGGCCCGCGTGGCCGAGGTGACCGCCAGCGGCTTGACCTTGCCGCTCTTGATGAACGGCAGCGCGCCGGCCAGGCTCACGAATGTCAGGTCGACGCTGCCCGCGGCCACGTCGACCAGTTGCGCCGAAGCGCCCTTGTACGGCACGTGGACCATCTTGATGCCAGCCAGCGATTGCAGCAGTTCGCCGTTCAGGTGCTGCGGATTGCCCACGCCGCTGGTGGCGTAGGTCAGGCGGTCGGGGTTGGCGCGGCCGTAGGCCACCAGTTCCTGCACGTTGGCCACGGGCAGCTTGGGGTTGGCGACCAGCACGTTGGGCACACGCGCCACCAGCGCGATCGGCGCCAGGTCGCGCTCGGGCTGGTATTGCATCTTGCCCTTGAACACCAGCGGGTTGATGGCGGTCTCGCCAGCCGATCCCAGCAGCAGCGTGGTGCCATCGGGCGCGGAACGCACCACCGTCTGCGCGCCCAGCATGCCGCTGGCACCCGGCTTGTTTTCCACCACCACGCCCTGCGGCAACTCGGCGCGCAGGCGTTCAGCCAGCAGGCGGCCCATACCGTCCACCCCGCCGCCGGCGGCAAAGGGCACGATCAGGGTGATCGGCCGCCCGGCCGCCAAGGCCGACGCGCCGGTCGCCCCTGCGTCGGCGGCATGCAGCGGCGGCGCCGCGGCCAGGGTCAGGGCCGCGCTGGCGGCAAGCGTGCGGATGAGGGTCATGATCTGTCTCCTGGGTGGCCTGCTCGAGGGCGGCCGGGTTTTTCCTTAATTGCATTTTATAGATGCAATATGCAAAACTGGCAGCTATGGAAAACACCAATGCCTCGCCGCGCCGCGGCGGTTTCACGCTGAACGGCGTCGCCTACACCCACATCGACATGGCCGCGACGGTCGGCCCGGACTACTACCGCCTGCCGGTGGTGCTGCGGCTGCTGCTGGAAAACGCGCTGCGCAACATGCACGGCGCCGAGCGCGACGAGGCCGTGGCCGCCCTGCTGGCCTGGCTGACCCACGGCACCAGCGAAGCCGAGATCGCATTCCAGCCCGGCCGCGTGCTGATGCACGACACCACCAGCACGCCGGCGCTGGTGGACATCGCCGCCATGCGCGATGCGCTGGACGAGGCGGGCGTTGATCCGCGCGCCCTGAACCCGGTACTGCCGGTGGACGTGTCGGTGGACCATTCGCTGGCGGTACAGGCCTATGCGCAAGCCGGCGCGGCGGCGCAGAACCTGGCGCTGGAATTGCGCCGCAACGCCGAGCGCTACCGCTTCCTGCGCTGGGCCTCCAAAGCGCTGTCGAACGTGCGCATCCACCCGCCGGGCACCGGCATCATGCACACCATCAACCTGGAGCAGCTGGCCACGGTGGTGTGCGAGGACGCGGGTGCGCTGCACCCGGACATGATGATCGGCACCGACAGCCACACGCCCATGATCAACGGCATCGGCGTGCTGGGCTGGGGCGTGGGCGGCCTGGAAGCGCAGACGGTGATGTTCGGCATGCCGACCCTGCTGCGCATTCCCGACGTGATCGGCGTGCGCCTGACGGGCGCGCTGCCCCCCGGCGTCACCGCCACGGACCTGGCCTTGACGGTGACCCAGCGTCTGCGCGCCATCCAGGTGTCGGGCGAGTTCGTCGAGTTCTTCGGCCCGGGCGTGGCGACGTTGCCGGCCGGCAGCCGTTGCGTGGTCGCCAATATGGCGCCCGAGTATGGCGCCACCACCGGCTACTTCCCGATCGACGGCGCCACGCTCGATTACCTGCGCCAGACCGGACGCGACGAAGCCCATATCGCCCGCGTCGGCGCCTATGCCGCCAGCGCCGGTATCGCCCTGGATCCGGCGGCCAGCCCGCGCTACACCCGCGTCATCGAGATCGCGCTGGACCGCGTGCAGATGCACGTAGCGGGCCCCAGGCGGCCGCAGGACCTGCATCCGTACAGCCAGACCCGCGAGATCCTGGCGAATCTGGCCTTCACGCCCGCGACCGCGTCGCCGCTGCCGCGCCACGCCATCGCCATCGCCGCCATTACCAGCTGCACCAACACGTCGGACCCGCGCCTGCTGATCGCCGCTGGCCTGCTGGCGCGCAAGGCGCGCCACGCCGGGCTCGCGGTGCCCGCGTGGGTCAAGACCTCGCTCGCTCCCGGTTCGCCCGCCGCCGCCGATTACCTGGCGCGCGCCGGCCTGCTGGACGACCTGGCCGCGGTGGGCTTTGACATCGTGGGCTACGGCTGCACCACCTGTATCGGCAACTCGGGACCCCTGCCCGCGCGGGTGCAGGATGCCATGGCCACGGGCGCCGTCCACCCGGTGGCGGTGCTGTCCGGCAACCGCAATTTCACCGGCCGCATCCATCCCGACCTGGACCTGGGGTTTCTGATGTCGCCGCCGCTGGTCATCGCCTTCGCGCTGGCGGGCGACGCCGAACGCGACCTGTCGCGCGAACCCGTGCAGACAACGCCGGACGGCCGCGCCGTGCTTCTGCGCGACCTGTGGCCCGGCGACGCCGAGATCGACGCTGCGCTGGCGCAGAGCCTGCGCGCCGCGGATTTCCGCCAGGCCTTCCGGATCGCCAGCGCCAACCCGGCCTGGCAGGCGCTGCAATCGCCGGACACGCCGCGCTTTCCGTGGGACCCCGCATCGACCGCGTTGCGGCGCCCGCCCTTCGCCGCCGCCGGCCCGGCCAGCCAGTTGGGCCGTTACGCCGCCTATCCGCTGCTGGTGCTCGGCGATGACGTCACCACCGACCACCTGTCGCCCGCCAGCGCCATTGCGCCGGACAGCCTGATCGCCGACTTCCTGGTCGCGCAAGGCGATGATCGCAACGACCTGAATGTCTTCGCCTCGCGCCGCGGCAACTGGGAGGTGATGATGCGGGCCGCGTTCTACGCCAAGAGCCTGGTCAATCTGCTCAGTCCGGCCGCGCCGGTGGGCCACACGCTGCACGCGCCCAGCGGTCGCATCGAACCGATCTGGGAGGCCGCCGCGCACTACCGCCGTGACGGCGACGCGGTGGTGCTGCTGGCGGGCGAGCGCTTTGGCACCGGCTCGTCCCGCGATTGGGCCGCCAAGGGCCAGCGGTTGCTGGGCATCCGCGCGGTGCTGGCGGTGAGCTTTGAACGCATCCACCGGTCGAACCTGATCGGCATGGGCATCCTGCCGCTGCGCCTGCCCGCGGGCGTCAACCCGCACAGCCTGGCGATGCGGCCCGGCGACCGGCTCGAGATCGATTGCGCGGCGGACACCCTGGCCCCGCGCAAGGCCGTGCCGGTGCGCGTGTTGCGCGCCGGCGGCGGCGAGGAAACGTTCTCGGCAACCGCCGCCGTGGAAACCCAGCTGGAACTGCGCCTCTTGCGTCTGGGCGGGGTGATTCCCGCTATCCTAGCGGATACCCTCGGCGCCCACGGACAGGCGCCGGCCGAAACGGGCGCTCGCGACTGAGGCCCACGCAACCCGGGCCTATCCCATGAGCGCGCAGACCAACACCGTTAGCAAGATCCTGGAGCTGATCCGCCAAGACCGCCTGCCCTGCGGCGCCCACCTGACGGCGCAGAAACTGGCGGACCGCCTGCGCCTGTCGCGCTCGCCCGTCAACGATGCGCTGGGCATCCTGGAACAGCACGGCATCGTGGCGCGCAAGCCCAACCGCGGCTATTTCCTGCAGCACGCCTACGATGCGCTGGCCCAGGCGCCGACGGACCTGGCGCCGCCCGCCGCCGACGACATCGTCACGCAGAGCTATTTCCGGCTGGCCGACGAGCTGCTGCGCGGCGAACTGCCGATGCAATGCAGCGAAGCGCTGCTGCGCAGCCGCTACGCGTTGACCCATGCGCAGACCCAGGCCTTGCTCGCGCGCGTAGCGCAGGAAGGCTGGGCGCGGCGGCGCCCCGGCTACGGCTGGGAATTCTCGTCCATGATGACCACGCCGGACAGCCTGCTGCAGTCGTACCGCCTGCGCCTGGCGCTGGAGCCCGCCGCCTTGCTGGAACCGGGCTTTCGCATCGACCAGGCCGTGCTGGAACGCTGCCGCGCCGCCGAACACCACCTGCTGAATGGCGGCATCGCCACCGACACCGCCGACCAGTTGCACGACCGCGGCGTGCGCTTCCATGAGTCGCTGGTCGAGGCCTCGGGCAATCCGTTTTTCATCGACACCATCAAACGGGTCAACCGCGTGCGCCGGTTGCTGTCATACCGCTCGATGCAGGACCGCAGCCGCTACAAGCAGCATTGCGACCAGCACCTGGAAATTCTCGACCTGCTCGAACGCGAGCGCAACGAGGAGGCCGCCCAAGCCCTGGCCAGCCACCTGCGCAGCACGCTCGACAACCTGGCCCGCATCAGCGGCATTCTCACGTCCTAGGGCCTGCGCGGCATGGCCCTTGCTTGTCTTTCAGGAACAGACCTTGGCCATGCACGTCTATATCGGTTCGCGCACCACCCGCGAACGCAACGCCCGCGGCGACGGCATCAGCGTCTTTGACTATACCCCCGGCACTGGCGCGCTGACGCTCACGCAAGTCGTCGGCGGCCTGGTCAACCCCTCGTATCTGCTGCCGCACCCGTCGCTGCCCGTGCTGTATGCCGTGCACGGCGACCGCCGCGAGGTCAGCACGTTGCGGCGCGATCCGCGCAGCGGCCGCCTGGAACCCTGGCGCAGCCAATCCTGCGAAGGCCAGAACCCCGTGCATCTGGCGCTGGCGCCGTCGGGCCGCTACCTGATGGTGTCCAACCACCTGAGCGGCACGCTGGCCGTGCTGCCCGTGGCTGCCGACGGCAGCCTGGAACCGGTGGCGCAACAGATACCCATGGCGGGCGAGCCCGGCCCGCACCGCAAGGAACAACCCCACGCCAAGCCGCACTACAACCTGGTCGATCCATCGGGCCGCTACGTCATCGTGCCGGACAAGGGCCTGGACCGCGTGTTCCTGCATGCCTTGCAAGACGGCCGCGTGGACGACGCGCCGGCCTGCGTTGCCGATGCGCGCGAAGGCGCGGGCCCCCGCCATGCCGTGTGTCATCCGGCCGGGCGCTGGGCGTATGTCATCAATGAGCTGGACAACACCGTGACAGCCTATGCCATGGAGGCAGGCGCCCTGCGTGCCTTCCAGGTGCTGTCATCGCTGCCCGACACCTATACCGGCAACAGCCGCGCCGCAGGCATTGCCATCGACGCCGACGGCCGCCACCTGTATGCCTCGAACCGGGGCGACGACAGCATCGCGGTGTTTCAGATCGACCCGCGCACGGGCAGACTCGCCGCCGTGCAGCACGCCGCCACCCATGGCCGGACGCCGCGCTTTTTCACGTTGGCCCCGGACTGCCGCTTCCTGTTCGTGCTGAACGAAGACAGCGACACCCTGGAGCGCCTGCGCGTGCACCCCGAAGACGGCACGCTGGCGCACGACGGCGGCACGCAAAAGATCGGCAGCCCCGTGTGCATGGTGTTCGCGCCCAGGCTGGCCTGAACCCGCACCGGCAGGCACACGGGCCGGGCGTCAGAAATCCATCGATGCGGACAGCATCAACGTCCGCGGCACGCCTTGCGAGATGGTGCCGTAGGACGCCACGCCGGACCAGTAGCCACGATTGAACAGGTTGACCACATTGGCGCGCAGCGTCACGTCCTTGCCCTGGACCCGCGTGACGTAACGCGCGCCCAGGTCGAAAGTAGTCCACGAAGGCACCGACTGTGTGTTGGCCTGGTTCACGTATTCCTTGCCCGTGTGAATCACCCCGCCGGTCACCGTCAGGCCCGCGACCCAGGGCGTGTCCCATTCGGCGCTCAGATTGGCCATCACGCGCGGCACGCCGACCGGCCGATTGCCCACCGTGGCGGGATTGCTGGTGCGCGTCAGTTCCGCATCCAGCAAGGTCACCCCGCCCAGCAGGCGCAAGCCGCGCAGCGGCTCGCCCGACAGGTTCAGTTCCAGGCCGCGGTTGCGCTGCTCGCTGTCGGCGCTGTAGACATTGCCGGTCAGCTGGCCGCCGGGCTTGGTGATTTCGAAGGCGCTCAGGGTCAGCATCGCGCTGTCCAGGTCCACCTTGATGCCGACTTCCTTCTGCTTGGCCCGGTAGGGCTTGAATACCTGCCCCGCGTTGGACGCGGTGGCCGGCGCCACGTCGCCCTTGCTCAGGCCTTCGATGTAGTTGGCATACAGCGACACATTGCGCCAGGGCTTGACCACCAGGCCCGCCAGCGGCGTGGTCGCGCTTTCGTCGTAGCTGAGCGTGCGAGCGCCGGTCGTGGCGTTGAAGTTGCGCGACTCGATGCGCTGCTGGCGCACCCCCAGCGTCAATTGCGCGCGCTCGTCCAGGATGCTCATCGTGTCGGCCAGCGCAAAGCCGGTCAGGTCAGACGACGACACCTTGGGCAGGGTGGCGGGCGCCGGAATGAACTGCTCGGGGCGGGTCACCGGGTGATAGATGTTGGACGACAGCGGCTTGCCCATCACGCTGAGTTGCAGATTGCGGTCGCTGTACAGGCTGCCCATGACACTGATGGCATGGCGCACCGGACCGGTATCCAGCTTGGCGCGCAGGCCCGCGTTGTAGGTGCTGCGGTCAATCTGGAATTTCGAATTGTTCGGCGTCACCAGCGTATCGCCTGCGGCGTTGACGATGGTGGGCGTCTGGTCCGACAGGCGGGTGATGTAGGTGTCCGAGCCGCCCGCGTCGGCGAACACGGTCACGCGGTCGCTGAGGTCGTATTCCACGCGCAGCAACGCCGACTGGCCGTCGGATTTCCACCAGCCCCAAGGCTGGGTGGCATTGCGGCGGCCATCCGGCGCGGCGGGCACTGGCAGGCCCGAAGCCACCAGGAACGGCCGCGTCGGCGCATCGACCTTTTCGTTCTGCATCAACACGTCCAGCGAGGCGCGCAGGCGGGTGCCCTGGTAGTCCAGCGAGAGCGCGCCGATGTCGGTGCGCGAATGCAGGTTGTCCAGCGGCGTATCGCCCTGCCGGTGCATGGCGTTGACCCGGATGCCCCATTCGCCGTCGTTGCCGAAACGCCGGCTCAGGTCCACGCGGCCGCCGAACTGGGACGAGCCCATGTAGTCCGCCGACAGGCGCGTCAGGTCCTCGGCCAGCGCCCGCTTGGGCACCATGTTGATCACGCCGCCCACGCCGCTGTTGGGCGACATGCCGTACAGCAGCGCCGCCGGCCCTTTCAGCACCTCGACCCGCTCGATGTAGTCGGTGAACACGTGGTAATTGGGCGCCACGCCATAGACCCCGTCGAACGCGATCTCGCCCAAGTTGCCTTCGCCTATCGGAAAGCCGCGGATGTAGAACGAGTCCGTCACACCGCCGATCTGTCCGGTAAAGCGCACCGAGGAGTCCACGTTCAGGGCGTCGGCCAGCGTCACCGCCTGGCGGTTGGCCAGCAGGTCCGAGGTGTAGTGGGTCACGCTGAAGGGCGTGTCCATGACATCCTGGTTGCCCAGCAGCCCGACCCGGCCGCCGCGCGCCACCTGGCCGCCGGCATACTCGGCGGGCAAGGCAGACGCGCCGACGCCCGCGGCCGCCACGGTCACCGCCGGCAGGGTGGTCACGCCGCCCTCGGCCGCCGGCAACTTGCGCAGCGAGTAGGCGCCGCCGCCCTGCTCGGCCAAGGCATAACCGGACCCGGCGAGCAGCCGCGCAAAGCCGTCGCGCACGGTATAGACGCCATTCAGGCCGCCGCTGCGCTGCCCGGCCAGCAGGGCCGGATCAAACGACAGCGGCGCGCCGGCCGCGGCCGCGAACTGGGCCAGCACGTCACCCAGCGGACCGGCGCCGATGGCGTAGGCCTTGCCGGCCGCGGCGCTGGCCGTTTCCGCCGCCTTGACGGACGGCGCAAGCGCCGTCGCGAACAACAGCGCAACCCCCAGGCTGACGGCCCTGACCGCGCCCCCCACGGGCAATGACGCCGCCAGGGCGCGGCGAACGGACAAGGCGGGCAAGCTTGGCGAAACCATGTGACGATCCTTCGTTAGGGGCTGGGCATCGCGGACGCGCCGCGATCATTCACCCGGTACACCGGACGAAGGCAGAAAAAGTGTCAGGAGGTCGGCGATTGATTTGTAACGGCCGGATGGGCGGGTCCTGGACGCTCAGCGCGCCGTGACACTGACCCAATACGACGTGACCCGGCTGACCCGCACGGGCAGCGTCTTCTCCAGCAAGCGCAGGCTCGCATCGGTGTCGCGTAGCGGGAAGGCGCCGGACACGCGCAGATCCGCGACGGCGGGGTCGCAGCGCAGGATCCCGCGCCGGTAGCGGCCCAGTTCGTCCACCAGATCGGTCAGCCGCCAGTTGGCGGCCGCCAGCATGCCGTGCTCCCAGGATCCCAGCACCGGGTCCGCCATGGCAGCCGGCCCGACGTGTCCGGCGTCGAACGCCGCCTGTTCGCGCGCGTGCAACACGCGGTGCGCGCCGCCCCCGGCGGGCGCGATATCCACCGCCCCGTCGAACACGGCCACCCGTACGCTGGCGCCTTCGTCGCGCACCAGAAAGCGCGTGCCCAGCGCCTGCACCGTGCCCAGCGCCGTACGCACGATGAAGGGACGGCGGACAGGCGATGGGTCCTTGCCCGTGGTCAGCAGGATTTCTCCGGCCCGCAGCCAGATGACGCGCTGCTCGGCCGTGTACCGGATGTCCACCGCCGTGGCGGTGTTCAGCAGCAGTTGCGTGCCGTCTGCCAATTGCACGCCGCGCTGCTCGCCCGTGGCCGTGCGTGCATCCGCGGCCCATTCGCGCCACGGCAATTCGCGCCAGGCCAGCCACGCCGCCGGGCCCAGCGCCAGCAGCCCTGCCACCGTACGCAAGACCTGGCGCCGGCCGGGCCGGTCCATGCCGCGCAGGGCCTGCGCGCCCAGGGCGGGCGGCACCTGCCCGAAACTGCGCAACATGTCCTGCGCGCGGGCCCAGGCGGCGGCATGCGCCGCGCTACGGCCACGCCAGCGTTCAAAGGCCGCATGCTCCGACGCCGACAGCGTTTCGGACTGGAACCGCACCAGCCAGCCGGCGGCCTCTTCCAGGATGCTGCGGTCTGGCGCGGCCATCACGCCACACCCGCGTGATAGGCGATCAGGCAGGCCGTCAGCGCCTTTTGCATATGCCGCTTGACCGTGGCCAGGGACACGCGCTGCGCCTGCGCGATTTCCGCATAACCCAGGCCATCGAACTGCGAGGCCAGGAAAATCGCGCGCGTCTTGGCGGGGAGCGTGCGCAGGGTGGCGTCGATGGCGTACAGGGTTTCCAGGATCAGCGCGCGCACCTCGGGCGACGGCGTCTCGCGCTCGGGCAACTGCGCGGCGGCGGCCTGATAAGCGTCCTCCAGCGCGCGGCGGCGCCAATGGTCCACCACCAGGCCCTTGGCGATGTGCGTCAGCAGCGCGCGCGGCTCATCGCCGGCGCCGGCGCGCACCCGCGCCGCCATCAGCCGCACGAAGGTATCGTGGGCCAGATCGGCGGCGTCGAAGGAATTGCCCAGCTTCTTGCGCAGCCACATCGACAGCCAGGGGTGGTGGTCGCGGTAGATCTGCGTGACGGCGTCGTTGGGCAGGGAGTCGGTCGAGGACACGGCGCGGTTCGCAATGGAATCTAAATAGGAATTGTTACTATTCTACTCCATGAGGAAGAGGTGCGGGTTCGACTCTCGCAAACAGGGGGGCCGCCGCCGGCCCGGCCCTGCGCCCTAGAACGTCGCCTTCAGGTTCAGGAACACGCTGCGCGGCTCACCGTAGTAGACCTGGTTGGCCACGCCGCCCAGGTAGTACTTCTTGTCGAACAGGTTGTTCACGTTCAACTGCGCCGACAGCCGCGAATTGAAGTCGTAGCGCGCCATCAGGTTGAACAGCGCATAGGCTTTCTGCTTGGCCGTGACGCTGCCTTCATCCAGTGCCACGTTGGTGTAGGTGCTGATCTGCCAGTTGACGCCGCCGCCCAGCGTCAGCTTGCTCCAGGCACCCGGCAGGCGGTAGGTGGTGAACAGCATCGCGGTGGCGCGCGGACGTTCGGTGTTGACCGACACGCCGTGCACGTCGCGACTGGTGTAGTACGTGCCGCCCAGCGTCGTGTTCCAGCCCGGCGCCAGTTGGCCGGTCACTTCCATTTCGATGCCGCGCGTGGTGACGCCGTCGGCGGTCTTGTAGGCGCCGTCGGTCGAACCCGGCACCATGTAGCCCTGATCCGGCACGCCGGTCTTGCTTTCCTTGACCTTGAACAGCGCCAGGGATGCATTGAGCCGGCCGTCCAGGTATTCGCCCTTGACGCCCACCTCGTAGTTCTGCCCCTCGACCGGGTCCAGATAATTGCCGTTGCGGTCGCGATAATCCTGCGGCTGGAAGATGTCGGTATAGCTGGCGTAGGCCGAGTAGGTGCTATTGATGTCGTAGACCAGGCCGGCGTACGGAATCAGGCGCGAGTCCTTCTGGTCGCGCGTCGGCGACCGCGATTGCCAGGTGGCATAGCGGCTGCCGGTGATCAGGGTCAGGCTGTCGCTCAGCGACCAGCGCGCCGCGGCATAGGCGCCGCGCTGATGCGTCACGGTGTCGCGCAGCGTCGTGGTCGTCCAGTTCGGTTGCGCGTACGAGCCATCCCAGTCATAAAACGATCCCGTGTCCGGCATGGCGCCCTCGCGGCCATAGCTGTAGAAGTCTTCGCTGTAACGGCTGCGCATGGCGCCCAGCACCAGCTCATGGCGGCGGCCCAGCAGTTGGAACGGGCCCTTGACCTGCAGGTTCAACGAGGTCTGCTGCGCGTAGGAATTCCAGTACCCCGGCAGCGCCCTCAGACCGGTGCCAGTGTCG
>NZ_JAELTJ010000139.1 GCF_016428805.1 Achromobacter sp. ASV32 | reverse complement strand
CCCCCCCCCCCCCCCCCCCCCCCCCCCCCCCCCCCCCCCCCCCCCCCCCCCCCCCCCCCCCCCCCCCCCCCCCCCCCCCCCCCCCCCCCTCACCCCCCCGCCCCCCCCCGACCCCTACACAACCGCATCGTCGTCGGCAGCGTCAGATGTGTATAAGAGACAGGCGGCCGGCTGCGCGGCCATGGCGGGCGGCGGCGCGCCGCCTGAAGGCGTGGCACCGGACAGGGGCGTTTGCGCGGGCTGCTGGGCGCGCACGGGCGCGACCGGCATGCGGGGCGCGGCGCCCTGCGACGGCAACTCGAATAGGACCTGTACCGGACGCTCGAACCACTCCGCGGCCAACGCTTCAATCTGGTGGGAGAAATTCTTGCGCACCCAGTCCAGCTTGAACCGGTTGGGGGCAGCAACGCGCAGCACCGCCTGCGTCTCGTCATACGCAAGCGGGACCAGCGGTCGTATCCACGCGCTGATTTGTTGGGGGGGGAGTTCCTGCTCAAGACGACTGACGCAGGTCTGCCAGAATTCTTTCATGTCGCTCTTATTCAAACCTCGATTCTACCTTGCCTGGGCATGGGTTATCCACAGGGTAGGGTGTAAGCTTGCACATCCCGCCAGCTTAACTGTTTGACAAGACAGGGAAAACTTGCTGAAATGGTGGGCTTTTCCGAATTCTGTCTGTCAGAAGGTTTCGCAGAAAGCTCAAGATTTTCATCCGCGATCGCGCCTTAGCGTTCGCCAGGAAGCTTGGCTTTGCTGAATAGGTCGCCCGGGCAATCCCCGGACCCCAAGCCCCGTCTACAAGTCTGTTTTCGCTGACGTTTTTGCACTTTGCGTGCAAATGCGCGGCAGAAACGCCTTACTGGATACCCGCTTTGGATCTGCGACCAGGAACCCTCCGGGCAGGTCCCTTCTGACTTTTGTTCTTTTTGTGGATCGTCCATGAAACGTACCTACCAACCTTCCGTTACCCGCCGCAAGCGCACCCATGGCTTTCGCGTGCGCATGAAAACCCGCGCTGGCCGCGCCATCCTGAGCGCCCGCCGCGCCAAGGGCCGCAAGCGTCTGGCCGTCTAAGGTCCCGCGTTTCCGGTCTTTTGCCGGAAGCCTGACTTTTTTTGCACGGACCGGCCATATTGCAAGACCTCTCGCAATCTCGTCCCGGTTCCGCGCAAACGCCTGACCCGCAGTCCATGCCGCGCTCCACGCTTCCCCCGGAGGCGCGGCTGCATCGCCCCTCCGAGTTCGCCGCCGCCCTTAAAGGCCGGCGTCTTGCCCGAGGGGCGTTTTTCGTTGTGAGCGCCGCTCCCAACGATCTGCCCCCCGGCCAGGAGGCCTGTGCCCGGCTGGGCCTGGTGATCGCCAAGCGGTTCGCCGCCCACGCCACCACGCGCAATGCCCTGAAGCGGGTCATCCGCGAAGCCTTCCGCCACCGGCGCCTGGCGCTGCCGGCGAAAGACTATGTCGTGCGGCTGCACTGCAAGGTGGCGCCCGCCACGCTCACCGCGCTGAAACGCGCGGCCAGGGCCGAAGCGGACGCTCACTTCGAGCGGATCGCGCGATGAACGGCCCATCCCCCCGGCAGGCAAGCCGTCCGCGACGCGGGCGATCCGTGGGGGCTGCAATACTCATTGCCCCGATCCGGTTCTACAGGTTCTTCCTGAGCCCCTGGATCGGCCGGCAATGCCGCTTTACCCCGACCTGCTCGGCGTACGCGATCGAAGCGATCGAACGCCACGGTCCCTGGCGCGGCTTCTGGTTGATGGTCCGGCGTATCGGCCGCTGCCATCCCTGGTCGCCCGGCGGATGGGACCCGGTTCCGCCGGCCAAGGGAACCAACGGCGGCGCCTGCTGCTCCCATGGCCACCGCACCGAGCACGATTGACGCTAAACTGGCGGGCTTTGCTGGCCCGTATTCACTTCAGTAGGCACCATGGATATCCGACGAACCGTCCTCTGGATGATTTTTTCCTTCTCGCTGTTGCTCCTTTGGAACAACTGGCAGATCCATAACGGCAAGCCGTCGCTGTTCGGGGGCCCCACGCCCGCGGCCAGCACGCCCGCCAACGGCACGCCGGCAACCGCGAACAACGCGACGCCTTCGGTGCCCAGCGCTCCCGTCGCAGCCGGCGCCACGACGCCCTCGGCCGTGCCTGGCGCCGCCGCGCCCGTCCCGACGCGCTCGGAAGAAGTCGTCATCACCACCGACGTGCTGCGCCTGACCTTCGACACGCTGGGCGCCCAGCTGGTGCGCGCCGAACTGCTGAAGTACCCGGCAACCGGCCAGCCTGACAAGCCCACCGTGCTGCTGGACCGCACCGCGGGCCTGAACTACGTCGCCCAGACCGGCGTGGTCGGCGCGGCCAATGGCCAGAACTTCCCGACGCACCAGACGCCTTTCCGCGTGGTCTCCACCGACCGCCAACTGACCGGCGACAACCTGGACGTGACGTTCGAAGCCGAGTCGGGCGGCGTCAAGGTCACCAAAACCTTCACGCTGCATCGCGGCCGCTACGACATCGATGTGCGCCACGACCTGGCCAACGTCGGCGCCGCCCCCGTGACGCCGGCGCTGTACCTGCAGCTCGAGCGCGACGGCAACGACCCCGCCGACACCTCCAGCTTCTATCACACGTTCACCGGCATGGCCGTCTACTCGGAACAGGACAAGTTCCAGAAGATGACCTTCGCCGACATCGAAAAGAAGAAGGCCAACTACATCAAGCAGACGGACAACGGCTGGATCGCCGTCGTCCAGCACTACTTCGCCACCGCCTGGGTGCCGCCGCAAGGCAAGCCGCGCAGCAACGAAGTGCTGGAAGTGCAGAAGAACCTGTACGCCGCCCGCACCATCGAAGCCGTTGGCGAAATCGCCCCGGGCGCCGCCGCCCGCGTCGATTCGCACCTGTGGGTCGGCCCGCAAGACCAGAAGGCCATGGCGGCGCTCGCCCCCGGCCTGGAACTGGTGGTCGACTACGGCTGGCTGACCATCATCGCCAAGCCGCTGTTCACGCTGATGACCTGGCTGCACTCCATCCTGGGCAACTGGGGCTGGACCATCGTCGCCCTGACCGTGCTGATCAAGGCCCTGTTCTACCCCTTGGCCGCTGCCAGCTACCGTTCGATGGCCCGCATGAAGCAGGTCGCTCCGCGCCTGCAGGCCCTGAAGGAAAAGTACGGCGACGACAAGCAGAAGCTCAACGCGGCCATGATGGAGATGTACCGCACCGAAAAGATCAACCCGCTGGGCGGCTGCTTGCCGATGGTGGTGCAGATCCCGGTGTTCATCTCGCTGTACTGGGTCCTGCTGGCCAGCGTCGAAATGCGTGGCGCGCCCTGGATCCTGTGGGTCCATGACCTGTCGATTCGCGACCCGTTCTTCATTCTGCCCGCCATCATGATGGCCACCATGTTCCTGCAGATCAAACTGAACCCGACGCCCCCGGACCCCGTCCAGGCCAAGGTCATGATGATCATGCCGTTGGTGTTCGGCGGGATGATGTTCTTCTTCCCGGCCGGCCTGGTGCTCTACTGGTGCGTCAACAACACCCTGTCGATCGCACAGCAGTGGTCCATTACCCGCGCCATGCAGCGCAAGGCAGAAGCCGCAGCCAGCCGCTGATCGCTTCGTGCCACGAAAAACCGGCCTCTTGGGGCCGGTTTTTTTTCGCCTGCGTTCCTGAAGTGTTTGGCGGCGATGGGCGTCATGTCGCGTTTTTGATAGTTATTTTTAATCAAATTTACTAACTCAATCAACTTCACAGTGGAAACATAGACCCCTATGATGTGTCGGAGATATTCCCCGGCCGGCAATACCCGGGGGCGATATCCAACACGCTGCGCGCGCCGGCCCAGGCGCCGCGTATTCCAGGAATTTCGTAGGGAGTGTGCCATGACCGACAAGAAGCATCTGACCACCGCCTCTGGCGCCCCGGTGGCCGACAACAACAACACGCTGACCGCGGGCCCTCGTGGCCCCGCGCTGCTGCAGGACTTCTGGCTGATTGAAAAGCTCGCCCATTTCGACCGCGAGCGCATTCCCGAGCGAGTCGTGCACGCCAAGGGCTCGGGCGCCTATGGCACTTTCACCGTCACGCATGACATCTCGCGCTACACCCGCGCCAGCATCTTCTCGCAAGTCGGCAAGCAGACCCCGCTGTTCCTGCGCTTTTCGACCGTGGCCGGCGAACGCGGCGCGGCCGACGCCGAGCGCGACGTGCGCGGCTTCGCCATCAAGTTCTACACCGACGAAGGCAACTGGGACCTGGTGGGCAATAACACCCCGGTGTTCTTCATCCGCGACCCGCTCAAGTTCCCCGACTTTATCCACACCCAGAAGCGCGACCCCAAGACCAACCTGCGCAGCGCCACCGCCGCCTGGGACTTCTGGTCGCTCAGCCCCGAATCGCTGCACCAGGTCACCATTCTGATGAGCGACCGCGGCATTCCCGCCAACCTGCGCCAGCAGCACGGCTTCGGCTCGCACACCTTCAGCTTCGTCAACGCCAATGGCGAACGCTTCTATGTGAAATTCCACTTCAAGTCGCAGCAGGGCATCGCCTGTCTGAGCGACGAGGAAGCGGCGCAAGTGGTCGCCCACGACCGCGAAAGCTCGCAGCGTGACCTGTTCAACAACATCGAGCAGGGCAACTTCCCCAAGTGGACGCTGAAGGTGCAGATCATGCCCGAGGCCGAAGCCGAGACCTATCACATCAACCCGTTCGACCTCACCAAGGTATGGCCGCATGGCGACTACCCGCTGATCGACGTGGGCGTGCTGGAACTGAACAAGAACCCCGAGAACTACTTCGCCGAAGTCGAGCAGGCCGCCTTCACGCCGGCCAACGTGGTGCCCGGCATCGACTTTTCGCCGGACAAGATGCTCCAGGGCCGCCTATTCTCGTATGGCGATACGCACCGCTACCGCCTGGGCATCAACCACCACCAGATCCCGGTGAACGCGCCGCGCTGCCCGTTCCACAGCTACCACCGCGACGGCGCGTCGCGCGTAGACGGCAATGCCGGCGGCACGCTGAACTACGAGCCCAACAGCGCGGGCGAATGGAAGGAAACCCCGTCGGCTGGCGAACCGCCGCTGGCGCTGGACGGCCAGGCCGCCGCGCGCTGGAACCATCGGGTCGATGACGACTACTACTCGCAGCCGGGCGCTCTGTTCCGCCTGATGACGCCTGCGCAGCAGGAACTGCTGTTCGGCAACATCGGCCGCCACATGGCGGGCGTGCCCGAGGAAATCCAGCGCCGCCAGCTTGAACATTTCAAGAAGGCGGACCCGGCGTATGCCGCGGGCGTGACCAAGGCGCTGGGGCTGAAGTTCTAGGCCACCAGCGCCGATACGACGCGGTCCTGGCCGCGTAACGTTGCCGGGCGGCCTTCGGGCCGCCCGATTTCTTGCCGTTTTGCCCTGAATTGCTCCGGAAATCCCCTTCAGCGACTTATCCCCAGAGGGTGGGGTGCAAAGTTATTCTTTTTTATGCACAGGCCATTCACAGGCAATCCACAAGACTTTCACAGGGATATCCACAGCTTCGGGCCGCGACAGGCCCGAATCCGCATGCCGACGGGCATCCGGACCTAATACTTCAAGCCCGTGTCGCATAACACCGTGACCACCGTCGCATCCGGCCGCAACCGCCCGGACCGCAGCAGCTTCACCGCCGCGCACACATTGGCGGCGGCCGAAAACCCCACATACAGTCCCTCGCGCACCGCCAGCCGGCGCCGCCAGTCCTCGGCCTCGTCATCGGTCACCGCCAGGCTCAGGTCCATCAGGGCGGCGTCCCAGTGGGGCGGTATGGCCCCGTAGCTGGTGCCCTGGATCAAGTGGCGGGCTTTCGTGACGGGCGCGCCCGCCAGCACTTCGCAGCCCAGCGGCTCGACCGCCGCGCAGACCGTCGCGGGGTTGGCCGCCTTCAACGCGCGCGCCACCCCCATGAAAGTGCAGCCCGTGCCGACTGCCGCGACCCAGCCGTCCGGCGGGCCGCCGAGCTGATCCAGGATTTCCTGCCCGGTGCCAGTTTGGTGCGCCGCGATGCACTCGACGGCGTTGAACTGGTCGACGTAGAAACCGCCACGCTCGTGCGCCAGCCGCACCGCGGCGTCCGCGGCCGCCTGCACATCGGCGCCCGTGACCTGTCCGGGCGCGCCGTCCACCTGCGCGATCAGGACGACTTCGGCGCCCAGGCCTTCCAGCATCCTGGCGCGGGCAGGGCTGTTGCCAGCGGACATCGTGACCACCAGCGGATGCCCCAACGCGGCACAGGCCACGGCCAGGCCCGCCCCCATGTTGCCGCTGGTCATCTCCACCACCGGCATTCCCGGCCGGAGCCGGCCGTCGCCCCGGGCGGCCAGCAGGATCGCCCGAGCAGCGCGGTCCTTCACGCTACCGCCAGGCTGCAGGAACTCCGCCTTGGCGACGATGCGCCCGGGAGCATCGTGCAGACGGCTCAGCGTCACCAGCGGGGTGTTACCGATCAAATCAATGGAAGAAGTGGCAAGCATGTCCGTCCCGGAAGGCCGACGGGCCCGGTACATACGGGCCAGCGCGGCAGGCAATCAGCGGGACTTATTGTAGAGAGGCAAGGCGGTCATGCGGCGATGCCGCACCCGCGGGATATCCACAGGACACACCGGTCGGGCCCGGACAGCCCGCTTATCGCGCCGCGGCCAACACCGCGCAGGCTGGCGCCTGGCCGACTTGCGCGGCGACGGCCGGGGTAGGCGAGGCCAGCGCTACCAGCGCAAGCGCCGCCGCCAGTCCAGCGCCGGTAGCGGCACGGATCAGGCGTTCACGCAGATCAAAAGAGAGACGCATGGCGTTCCTTGTGGATAAGTACTGAAGCAGCAAAGCGTCCGGCGTCAGACCGGCACATCGCCTTCGATGGTGGTGCGGTACAGCTTGCGGCGCAGATGATCCGGCGTGCCGCCGGCCAGGTGGATCAGCGAACGGTTGTCCCAGAACACCAGGTCGTGCGGCTGCCAGCGATGGCGGTACAGATGGTCCGGCCGCACGCTGTGGGCGAACAGCTCGTCCAGCAGCTGGCGACTTTCGTCTTCAGGCAGGCCTTCGATGCGGGTGGTGAACCCTTCGCTGACGAACAGCGCGCGGCGTCCGTTCTCGGGATGAGTGCGCACCACCGGATGGACCACTTCCTGCACCTGCGCCACTTGCTGCGCACTCAGGTTCGGGCGCCAGTTGCCTTCCTTTTGCAGCTGGCCGTACTTGGCCAGGTACGAATGCACGGCGCGCTTGCCCTCAACGGCCGCGCGCAATGCGACCGGCAACGTGTCGTAGGCCAGATGCATGTTGGCAAACAGCGTGTCGCCGCCTTCGGCAGGCAGTTCCTGCGCATGCAGCAGCGATCCCAGGCTGGGCAGTTCCTTGTACGAGATGTCCGAATGCCAGTACTTGCCGGCGTCGCCCAGCCCGACCGGCTTGCCGTCTTCAACGATGTTGGACACGATCAGGATCTCGGGATGACCTGCCAGATGGAACTGGTGCAGCACGTGGATCATCAGGCGGCCGAAGCGGCGGCTGAAATCGATGTGCTGCTGCGGCGTGATGCGCTGATCGCGGAACACCAGCAGATGGTGATCCAGATGCGCCTGGTGCACGCGCGAGAAATCCGCCGGCGTCAGTGCATGCGACAGGTCCAGGCCGATGATCTCCGCGCCCAACGGGCCAGCCAGGGGCCGCAGCTCGAACGTCTGCGAGAGGGGGGGGCTGGCCTCAACGCGCCGCAAGGCGTTGCTCTGGGACATCGATCGCTCCGGTTCGCATTGCGGTCTCGCCGCAAGCGCTGGCTCTGCGATCCGCCCAAGGGCGAATCAGGAATGATCGATTATGGAAACGGCGCCTTGTATCTCAAACGAAGATATCGGCGTTTGAACAAAGCTTCCCGTCATATAGAAAAGCCGCCCAGGCGAGATGGGCGGCTTCATTCACTGCACGCATAAGCTCATAGCGCTTATGACTGAAGGGCGCCCCACTGGCGCCTTGAAATCACTTCTGCGCGGGCAAGAAGGCCTCGACCAGCTTGACCCAGTACGTGGCGCCTACCGGCAGCAGCGCGTCGTTGAAGTCGTAGTTCGGATTGTGCAATTGGCACGGTCCCATGCCGTGATAGCTTTCCATGCGGTGGTCGCCATCGCCATTGCCCAGGAACAGATACGACCCCGGCAACGCTTCGAGGAAGAAGGAAAAGTCTTCCGCGCCCATGAAGGGCGGCATCTCGCGCACCACGTTTTCGGCGCCAAAGGCATCTTCGGCCACCTGTGCGGCAAACGCGGTTTCCTTTTCCCAGTTCACCAGCGGAGGATAGGCGCGCACGAAATCCAGCGTGCCGGTGCCGCCATAGACCTGGGGAAGCGTCGTGGCGATGCGGCGCATATCGGCTTCGATCTTGTCCAGCACCGCCACCGAATACGTGCGCACGGTGCCGCGCAGCACGGCTTCGCCGGGAATCACGTTGTAGGCATCGCCCGCGTGGATCTGCGTGATCGACAGCACGGCCTGTTCCAGCGGATCCTTGCTGCGCGAGATCACCGTCTGCAACGCGTGCACCATGTCCGCCGCCACGATGATCGGATCCACCGACGCATGCGGTTGTGCGGCGTGCCCGCCCACGCCCTTGATGACGATGTCCCAGCGGTTGCTGGATGCCATGGTGGGCCCGCTGCGGAAACCGAACTGATTGACCGGCATGCCAGGCATGTTGTGGATGCCGAATACGGCATCGCACGGGAATTTGTCGAACAGGCCGTCCTGCATCATCGCCCGCGCGCCGGCGTTTCCGCCTTCTTCGGCTGGCTGGAAGATGAAGACCACCGTTCCGTCGAAATTGCGGTGTGTGGACAGATACTGGGCCGCCCCCAGCAGCATCGCAGTATGACCATCGTGACCACAGCCGTGCATGCGGCCGCTGATGGTGGACTTGTGCGCGAAGCGGTTGTGTTCGGGCATGGGCAGCGCATCCATGTCGGCGCGCAGGCCTACCGTCTTGCCGCCGCTACCGGCGCGCAAGACGCCGACCAACCCGGTTTTCCCCAACCCGGTGTGGACTTCCAGTCCCCACTGGCGCAAGCGCTCGGCCACCAGGTTCGACGTGCGCGTCTCCTGAAAGGCAAGCTCGGGATGGGCATGGATATCGCGGCGCAGGGCGGTCAATTCGCCGTGCGCGCGTTCGATTTCGGCTAGGGTTTTCATGGCTGTGGATAAGCTGAAGGTGAAAATTCAAAAGGGGTGGCGGCATGTCGATGACCGCGATATCGCAGAAATTCTCGCGCTCGCCTCCCGCCGCGTCCAGCGCTGTTACGGATTCGCCCTATGCGGCATCGTTCAGGTGACAGGCGCTGAACTGCCCCGGCACGATCTCGCGCAGCAACGGCCGCTCGGTCTTGCAACGCGCCATCGCCTGTGGACAACGTGGATGGAACGCGCAGCCGGTCGGCGGATCCAGCGGCGACGGCAGCTCACCCTTGATCGGCTGATAGCTGCGCCGCCCCGGCGTCAACGTGGGCAGTTCTTTCAGCAGCGCCTGGGTATACGGATGGTTGGCGCGCTGGAACACCGTGTCGGTCGCGGCCAGCTCGACTACGCGGCCCAGGTACATGATGGCCACGCGGTCTGAAATATGGCTGACCACGCTCAGGTTGTGACTGATGAAGAGGTAGGTCAAGTCCAGGTCGTCGCGCAACTGCTCGAACAGGTTCAGCACCTGCGCCTGGATCGACACATCCAGCGCGGCCACGGCCTCGTCGCAGACGATCACCGAAGGCTTTAACGCCAGCGCGCGCGCGATGCCGATACGCTGGCGCTGGCCACCGGAAAACTGGTGCGGATAGCGCTGCGCGAAGCTTGGATCCAGCCCCACCTGACGCATCAGCCCGGCCACGTACTCGGCCTTGTCGCGCGCGCGGATCAGCCCATGCGCCACCGGCGCCTCGCCGATGATCTCGCGCACGCGCATGCGCGGGTTGAGCGAGGCGTACGGGTCCTGGAAAATCATCTGCACGCCCAGCTCGTAGGCGCGGCGCTGCTGCCCGGTCATGGCCTTCACGGCCTGGCCATGGTAGTGCACGCCGCCGGAAGAGGGCGGGAGAATGCCGGACACAATGCGGCCCAGCGTCGATTTGCCGCAACCCGATTCACCGACGATGCCGATGACCTCGCCCGGCTGCACGTCCAGGTCCACACCGGCCACGGCGTGCACCACCTGGGTCTTCAGGCCGGCTCCCAGCAGGTTGGCGATGCGTCCGGCCAGGTCCACGGGCTGCGTGAAGCGCAACTCCACACCGCGCAGGGACAAGATGGGGGCGGCGCCCGCGCCGCGTTCTGCTGCGCTCATTTGATGTCTGGGTCTCCGGCATGCCAGCAGCGCACCCACTGCGCCGGGCGGACTTGCACAGGCTGCGGCTCGACCAGACAGGCGTCGGTGGCGCGCGGGCAACGCCCGCGGAATGCACAGCCTTGCGGCAGGTTGAGCAGCGACGGCGTCATGCCGGGAATCGGCACCAGCGGCCGGCCACGGGATTCCGGTGTCGGAATCGACGCGATCAGCCCGTGCGTGTACGGATGCATGGGATGACTGATCACGTCGCTCGTGCTGCCCGTTTCCACCACGCGGCCCGCGTACATGACCGACACGCGATCCGCCAGGCCCGCCACCACCGCCAGATCGTGCGTGATCCAGATCAGGCCGGTGCCGGTCTCGCGGCACAGCTTCTGCACTTCGAACAGGATCTGCCCCTGTATCGTCACGTCCAGTGCCGTAGTGGGCTCGTCAGCGATGATCAGCCGCGGTGAATTCAAGAGCGCGATGGCAATCGCCACCCGCTGCCGCATGCCGCCGGACAACTGATGCGGATACGCACGCAACCGTTCCTGCGGTGACGGAATACCGACCATCGTCAACGTCTGCAGCGCGCGATCGCGCGCCTGGTCGCGCGAGACCTTGTGATGCGCCTGCACGGCCTCGATCATCTGGGTATCGACGCGCAGCACGGGATTCAACGTCATCATCGGGTCCTGGAAGATCATCGCGATCTCCTCCCCGCGCAGCTGACGCCAGCGCGCCGGCGATGCGCCGCGCAGGTCTTCGCCATTCAGGCGCAATTGCCCGTCGACGATACGGCCCGGCTCGTCAAGCAGGCCCATCAATGAAAAGCCCGTGATGCTCTTGCCCGAGCCCGATTCCCCCACCAGGCCCAGGATCTCGCCTTCGGCCAACGTCAGGTCGACCCCGTCCACCGCCTTCACCACGCCGTTGCGCGTGAAGAAGTGCGTCTTCAGGCCTTGCACTTCCAGAATAGGGCCGGACGGCGCCAGCGGCTTTTCCACAGCTTGGGTCTGCATCGCGTCCGCCCTCAATTCGCGTGGCGCGGGTTGAGCACATCGCGCAGGTGGTCGCCCACCAGGTTGATGGCGATGATGGCCAGCGCCAACGCGATGCCGGGGAAAAACGAAATCCAGTACTGGCCCGACAACAGATATTCGAAGCCGTTGTAGATCAACATGCCCAGCGACGGCTCGGTCACCGGCACGCCCACGCCCAGGAACGAGAGCGTTGCTTCCAGCGCGATCGCGTGCGCAAGGTCGATCGTGGCGATCACGATGAGCGGCGGCATGCAGTTGGGCAGCACATGGCGAAACAGTACCCGCCCCCACGACAGCGACATGCAGCGCGCCGCTTCGACGTATTCCTTGCCCCGCTCGACCAGCGCGGCACCGCGTGCCGCGCGCGCAAAATAGGCCCACTGCACCACGATCAGCGCAATGATCACCTTATCCACACCTTTGCCCAGAATCGCCAGCAGCATCAACGCCACCAGAATCGCCGGAAACGACAACTGGATATCCACAATCCGCATCAGCAGGGCATCGATGCGGCCGCCGAAATACGCCGCGATCAACCCCACCGTCGCACCGATTCCAAAAGCCGCCAGCACCGACACCGTGGCCACCAACAAGCTGGTGCGCATGCCATACAGAATCGCCGACAACAGGTCGCGGGCCTGGCCGTCGGTGCCCAGCCAATAGCGCATGGCGCCATCGCCGCTTTCGCTGCCGGGCTTGAGCTTGGAATCCATGATGTCGAGCGATGCAAGATCGTAGGGATTCTGCGGCGCGATCCACGGCGCCAGCAGCGCCGCGCCCACGATCAGGATCAGCATCACCAGGCCAAGCGTGGCCAGCTTGCTGGCAAAGAAGTCCCCGACAAAGCGGCGCCAGGGCGTTTGTTCCTTGGCCACGGCGGGCGGCGCGGTGGCGGTCGCGGGCGTATTCATCGACGGCTATCCAGACGTACGCGGGGGTCCAGCACCGTGTAGATGATGTCCACCACAAGATTGAGCATCACAAGGAAGAACACGATCAGCAGCAGATATGCCACCACCACCGGACGGTCCAGGTTGATGATGGAATCGATCAGCAGCTTGCCCATGCCCGGCCACGAAAACACGGTCTCGGTCACCACGGCGAAAGCCATCACCTGGCCGAACTCCAGGCCCGCTACCGTCACCACGGGAATCAGGATGTTCTTGAGCAGGTGCACGCCCAGCACGCGCTTTTCCGACAGGCCCTTGGCGCGTGCGAACTTGATGTAATCCATCGGCAGCGCCTCGCGCGTGGCCGCCCGCGTCACGCGGATGATCATGGCGCATTTGGCGAAGGCGATGGTCGCGGCCGGCAACGCGAGACTGAGCCAGCCATTCAGTGTCAGTACGCTCAGTTGCAGCGAACCGATGCTGACCGTCTGCCCGCGGCCGCCGGCCGGCACCCAGCCCAGCATTACCGCAAATATCATGATCAGCATCAGGCCGACCCAGAAATTGGGCAGCGAAAAGCCCAGCACCGAGCCCGTCATGATGGCACGCGAACCCGCTGCCTTGGGTTTGAGCCCGGCCACAATGCCCAGCGGCACACCGATCAGCACCGATAGCAGCATGGCCACACAGGCAAGCTCGACAGTGGCCGGCATGCGTTCCAGGATCAGGCGCATGGCGGGCTCACCCGTCAGAAAGCTGTTGCCGAAATCGCCGCGCACCGCCTGGCCCATGAAGATCAGGTATTGCCGCCATAGCGGCAGATCCAGGCCCAACGACGCCCGGATGGCGGCGCGCTGCGCCTCGGTGGCCTCCGGGCTGGCCAGCATCGATACCGGATCGCCCACCATGTAGATGCCTGCGAAGACCAACGCCGACATGACCAGCATGACGACGATGGTTTGCAGCAGTCTTCGTACGATTGTTGCTAGCACTGGAACCCGCCCGCTACATGCATTACTTCTTCAGCGTCGCGAACTGCGCCAACGTGACCTGATCGGGACGGCCCTGGTAGCGGATGTCGTTCTTCATGGCCCAGACCGACAGCTCGAAGTGCACGGGCAGCATCGCGAAGTCGTCCATGGCGATATTGCTGGCCTTGGCCAGCAGCTCGGCGCGCTTGGCATCATCCATGGTGGACGAGGCTTCCTTCACCAGCTCATCCATCTTGGGGTTCGAATAGCGGCTGCGGTTGGTCGTGCCCAGCCCGGCCTCGGGATTGCGCGTCACCAGCAACGACGTCAACGCGTTGGACATTTCACCGCTGGTCACCGACCAGCCCGCCAGATACGCCGAGAACGCATAGCTGTCGCGGTTCTTGAAGAATACGGGGGGTGCCATCGCGTCCACGCTGGTCTTCACGCCGATGCGGGTCCACATCGACGCGATGGCCTGCGCCACCTTGGAATCATTGACGTAGCGGCCCGACGGCGAGCCCAGCGTGATCGAGAACCCATTGGGGTAACCCGCTTCCTTGAGCAACGCCTTGGCCTTTTCGACGTCGGCCTTGGGCGCCTTGGAATGCTCTTTGCTCGACCCGAACATGGGGTAGGGCAGCAGGTTGCCGGCCGGCAGGGCTACGCCGCCCATCACGCGTTCCACCAGCGCATCGCGGTTGATCGCCAGCGACAGCGCTTCGCGCACGCGCTTGTCTTTCATCGGATTCTTGTCGGTGCCTTGAATGCCGGGCGAGGGCTCGGCGTACTGGTCCAGCGCCACGTACACCACGCGCACCGACGGCGTCTCTTCGACATACAGCTTCTTGTCGCCCTTCAGCTTGGGCAGGTCATCGGTCGGGGGATCCTCGATCATGTCGACGTCACCGGCCAACAGCGCCGCCACGCGCGCCGCGGCGTTGCTGATCGGGCGATAGATCACCTTGTCCCAAGTGGGTTTCTTGCCCCAGTAGTTTTCATTGCGCGCCAGCACGAATTCCGCGCCGCGCTTCCACGACACGAACTTGTACGGACCGGTGCCCACCAGGCCGTCGCCGCTGTTCAATTCCGTGGTCGTCTTGCCCTCGGCTGCGGGGCCGGACGCGGCCTTCTTGGACATGATCGGCAACTGCGCCAGGTTCACCAGCAGATTGGGGGCGACCTCTTTAGTGGTGATGCGCAACGTCATCGGGTCCACCGCCTCAGTCTTGGCGACCGAGCCCAGGTACAGCGTGAACGGCGACGGGCTGTTCGGCACCTTCGGCACGCGGTCATACGTGAATACCACGTC
>NZ_JAELTJ010001242.1 GCF_016428805.1 Achromobacter sp. ASV32 | reverse complement strand
CCCCCCCCCCCCCCCCCCCCCCCCCCCCCCCCCCCCCCCCCCCCCCCCCCCCCCCCCCCCCCCCCCCCCCCCCCCCCCCCCCCCCCCCCCCCCCCCCCCCCCCCCCCCCCCCTTTTTCACGCAGACGCCGGCATACGCGATCGGTTATTAGGTCTCGTGGGCTCGGAGATGTGTATAAGAGACAGGATCAAGGCGCGCTCCAATCAACTGGCCAATGCGCTGCGGCGCCAGGGCGTGGGCCGCGGCGACCGGGTGGCGGTGTACTTGCCGCAGGCGCCCGAGACGGCCGTGACGCACATCGGCGTCTACAAG
>NZ_JAELTJ010001241.1 GCF_016428805.1 Achromobacter sp. ASV32 | reverse complement strand
CCCCCCCCCCCCCCCCCCCCCCCCCCCCCCCCCCCCCCCCCCCCCCCCCCCCCCCCCCCCCCCCCCCCCCCCCCCCCCCCCCCCCCCCCCCCCCCCCCCCCCCCCCCCCCCCTTTTTCAAGCAGACGCCGGCATACGAGATCGGTTATTAGGTCTCGTGGGCTCGGAGATGTGTATAAGAGACAGGCCCGGCGCTGGGGCCGGTTCGGTCAGAAAAGCGGGCAGGCGCAGCGGCGCGTCGGTCTCGGCTTCATAGGGGCCCCGATCCAGACAGTAATGAAGCAGGTCGTTTTCCAGCAGGGTCTGCAGGACA
>NZ_JAELTJ010001240.1 GCF_016428805.1 Achromobacter sp. ASV32 | reverse complement strand
CCCCCCCCCCCCCCCCCCCCCCCCCCCCCCCCCCCCCCCCCCCCCCCCCCCCCCCCCCCCCCCCCCCCCCCCCCCCCCCCCCCCCCCCCCCCCCCCCCCCCCCCCCCCCCCCCTTTTCAAGCAGACGCCGGCATACGAGATCGGTTATTAGGTCTCGTGGGCTCGGAGATGTGTATAAGAGACAGGTTCAGGACCGCGCCGTATCCCGCTGCAACGCAGCATCGGCGCGCATCGGGGATGCCGGAGCCGGCGATACAGACAGGCCGTCGCGCCAGGCATCCTGTCGGCCTGGCTTAGAGGATGGCCAGCAGC
>NZ_JAELTJ010001239.1 GCF_016428805.1 Achromobacter sp. ASV32 | reverse complement strand
CACCGCATTGGCCAGCGGCGACCCCAGCGACACCTGATGCACCAGATACGCCAGCAATGGCGTCAGGCCCAGCGTCACCCCCCACTGCAGCCGCGTCGCCTGCGCCAATCCGGCCCGCCACCGCACCTGTCTCTTATACACATCTCCGAGCCCACGAGACCTAATAACCGATCTCGTATGCCGTCGTCTGCGTGAAAATGGGGGGGGGGGGGGGGGGGGGGGGGGGGGGGGGGGGGGGGGGGGGGGGGGGGGGGGGGGGGGGGGGGGGGGGGGGGGGGGGGGGGGGGGGGGGGGGGGGGGGGGGGGGGGGGGG
>NZ_JAELTJ010001238.1 GCF_016428805.1 Achromobacter sp. ASV32 | reverse complement strand
CCCCCCCCCCCCCCCCCCCCCCCCCCCCCCCCCCCCCCCCCCCCCCCCCCCCCCCCCCCCCCCCCCCCCCCCCCCCCCCCCCCCCCCCCCCCCCCCCCCCCCCCCCCCCCCCCTCTTTTCAAGCAGACGACGGCATACGAGATCGGTTATTAGGTCTCGTGGGCTCGGAGATGTGTATAAGAGACAGCCATCGTGCTGATCGAGATTCTCGTGCTGTTCGCGGGGGTGGTGGCACGCTACGCGTTCCATAGTCCGCTGGTCTGGTCCGACGAACTGGCCTCCATCCTGTTTCTATGGCTGTCGATGCTGGGCG
>NZ_JAELTJ010001237.1 GCF_016428805.1 Achromobacter sp. ASV32 | reverse complement strand
CCCCCCCCCCCCCCCCCCCCCCCCCCCCCCCCCCCCCCCCCCCCCCCCCCCCCCCCCCCCCCCCCCCCCCCCCCCCCCCCCCCCCCCCCCCCCCCCCCCCCCCCCCCCCCCCCTTTTTTCAAGCAGATGACGGCATACGAGATCGGTTATTAGGTCTCGTGGGCTCGGAGATGTGTATAAGAGACAGCTGCAAGGCTTCATCAGCAAGATGGGCCGGCCGTTCGCCGCCATCCTGCGCATCAGCGACGAGTACAAGCTGGAATTCGATTTCGGCCAGAACGACGAAGACGACAACGAGGCAGTGGACTTCTCC
>NZ_JAELTJ010001236.1 GCF_016428805.1 Achromobacter sp. ASV32 | reverse complement strand
CTGGAACGGCGCCGGCGAAATCAGCGGGCGCAGGCCGCGGTAGGTCAGGTGCGTGGGACGGGCGTGGGGATGGGCGCGCTGGAACGCGGCGACCATCGCGGTGGCGATCAGCGGCCCGTGCACCACCTGTCTCTTATACACATCTCCGAGCCCACGAGACCTAATAACCGATCTCGTATGCCGTCATCTGCTTGAAAAAGGGGGGGGGGGGGGGGGGGGGGGGGGGGGGGGGGGGGGGGGGGGGGGGGGGGGGGGGGGGGGGGGGGGGGGGGGGGGGGGGGGGGGGGGGGGGGGGGGGGGGGGGGGGGGGGGG
>NZ_JAELTJ010001235.1 GCF_016428805.1 Achromobacter sp. ASV32 | reverse complement strand
GGATTACGTCGAACACACCGATGCGGTGCTGGCCGTGGCGCGGCGCCTGGCCGAACAGCTGGGCGGCTGGCTGGCCGGCCGCCAGTTGGCGGTGCGGCGCGTTCTGCTGCGGCTGGACCACGAACGCTGTCTCTTATACACATCTCCGAGCCCACGAGACCTAATAACCGATCTCGTATGCCGTCGTCTGCTTGTAAAAGGGGGGGGGGGGGGGGGGGGGGGGGGGGGGGGGGGGGGGGGGGGGGGGGGGGGGGGGGGGGGGGGGGGGGGGGGGGGGGGGGGGGGGGGGGGGGGGGGGGGGGGGGGGGGGGGG
>NZ_JAELTJ010001234.1 GCF_016428805.1 Achromobacter sp. ASV32 | reverse complement strand
CCCCCCCCCCCCCCCCCCCCCCCCCCCCCCCCCCCCCCCCCCCCCCCCCCCCCCCCCCCCCCCCCCCCCCCCCCCCCCCCCCCCCCCCCCCCCCCCCCCCCCCCCCCCCCCCCCTTTTTCAAGCCGACGACGGCATACGAGATCGGTTATTAGGTCTCGTGGGCTCGGAGATGTGTATAAGAGACAGGCTTATTCCAGCGGCAACGTCAACACGCCCTGCGGCGCGGGGCGCATCATCACGCGGCGGTACCAGGCCGACAGCGCGGGCGTATCCGGGCGCTCGATCGGCAGTGCCAGCCAGCGGTGCGCCGAA
>NZ_JAELTJ010001233.1 GCF_016428805.1 Achromobacter sp. ASV32 | reverse complement strand
GCGCCTGTTCAATGTGGAATTGGCCGCGACCAGCCAGGACTACTGCGACGAGATCACCGGCATGCTGGCCGGCCACGGCCTGGTGATCAGCGAACTGACGACGCACATCTTCGGCCAGTTGCTGGCCTGTCTCTTATACACATCTCCGAGCCCACGAGACCTAATAACCGATCTCGTATGCCGTCGTCTGCTTGAAAAAAGGGGGGGGGGGGGGGGGGGGGGGGGGGGGGGGGGGGGGGGGGGGGGGGGGGGGGGGGGGGGGGGGGGGGGGGGGGGGGGGGGGGGGGGGGGGGGGGGGGGGGGGGGGGGGGGG
>NZ_JAELTJ010000138.1 GCF_016428805.1 Achromobacter sp. ASV32 | reverse complement strand
CGGCATGATCTTCATCCCCTGCCTGAACGGCCGCAGCCACTGCCCCGAAGAATGGATCGAACCCGCCCAGCTGCTGGACGGCACCCGTGTGCTGTATCAGACGGTGCTGGAGCTGGACCGGGTACTGCGTAGCTGAAGACGGCCGCCAGCCGGGCGCCACAAGGGTCCCTTGGTGCGTTCCGCGCTTTCCGAGCTATCTGCGCTGTCCGTGCGTGCAGTCCGTGCGTGCAGTCCGTTCAAGCAGCGGTCGCACCGATCCGCCGGATCGCCCAGCGCGCCACCAAGACGGCCGCCGCCAACGGCAACGCGATATCCCACTGGGCCAGGAACAATTCGAAGGTCGCTTCCCAGCGCCCCCAGGTGTTGCCGAATACGCGCGGGTCCGGCGGCCCCAGGTAGATGACGAGCAAGGCGGCCACGAACCCGGCCGCCGCTCGCCCCGACACCGAGCGGCCCAGCCGGGTGAACCTTTCGGCCCCCCATAGCGCCAGCCATCCCGCCAGCGCCGCGAACGCCGTATCCAGGAAGAAATCCGCGCGCTCATACACGTAGGGCGCATCGGGAATCTCCAGGCCGTAGGATCCCGTGCGCAGCTTGGCCGTCAGGCAAGCGCCGAACAGCGCCGCCGTGGCAACGAGCAGCAGGTAATCGAAAAACCGCGGCAATAGTCTGGACATGGGCAGGACAAGGTGACAAAAAGCGGCAAAGGCCGGCAGCATGCCATAAAGCCGTCTCGCCGCGACATCGGCTGCCGTAGCGATGGCCGCCGGTGCCTCCACTGCGGCGCCGCCTGCCGCGACATCGGCCGCCGCGGCACCGGCCGCCGCGGCATCGGCCGCCGCGCTACAGTATTCGACATCCAGACTTCCTCTCGGGCCCCCCATGCGAGCGATCCGGTTTCTCTGTGCTCTGGCGTTGGCCTGCGCGCTGCCCGCCACCGGCCTGGCCGCCGCCCAGAAAGACCTGCGCTACGGCCCCGACGCCGCGCAACTGGCCGACGTCTACACGCCGGACGCGCTCCCCCCATCACCCGCCGGAGCGCCCATCCTGGTAATGGTGCACGGCGGCTCCTGGCTATACGGCGACAAGGCGGAACCCGTCGTCATCGACCAGAAGCTGGCCCGCTGGCTGCCGCTGGGCTTCGTGGTCGTTTCCGTCAATACCCGCATGCTGCCCGCGGCCCGGCCCGAAGCCCAGGCCGAAGACCTGGGCCTGGCCGTCGCCTGGATCCAGCGACAGGCCGTGGCCTGGAAAGCAGATCCCAGCCGCATCCTGCTCATGGGGCATTCATCCGGCGGCCATCTGCTCGCCTTGCTGGCCGCCGACGACGCCATGCGTCAACGCACGGGGGCCCACCCGTGGCTGGCCAGCGTCATCCTGGACGGCGCCGCCTTCGACCTGCCCGAAATCATGTCCCAGGAACACGCGTCGTTCTATGAAGACGCGTTCGGCACCGACCCGGCACGCTGGCTGCCGGCGTCGCCTGCTCAACACCTGAGCGGCCCCAATCCGCCCACCTTGCTGGTGTGCTCGACGCTGCGGCGCTTCTCGTGCCAGCGCACGCAGGAATACGCCGACCGGCTCACCGCGCAGGGCGGCCACGCCCAGGTGCTACCCGTCGCCCGCAACCACGGCCAGATCAATTCGGACGTGGGCGCCGACAATCAAGAGACCCAGGCCATCATCGAATTCATCGACGCACAATTGCAGCGCTAGGCCGGCGCCACCGCGCGGCTGACGGGCTGCCACACAACTTTCCAGGCGCGGCGGTGTCTATTCCGGATCAGCCTGTTTCCGGATCAACCCGTCTCCTGATCAACCCGTCTCCTGATCAACCTGTCTGCGGATCAGCTTGTCCTTGAGAACCCGCCGGCGCAAACAACGGCCACCGCGATGACCCATCCGCCACGCCCCGCCAGCGACAACCGGATACCGGCCGCCCCGCGCCGACGCTCGCCTTGCACGTACACCCTGGCCTGCCTGCTGCTGGCCCTGCCGGGCGTCCAGGCGCTGGCCGCGCCGCAGCAGTGCCCAACGCCGCCCCCCGGACCGCGCGACCTGCAAGGCACGGGCTACTACACCGACGCCGCCCATTCCGAGATCGACCCGCAGTTGCAGGCCCGCAATCGCGCCCAGACCCGGCCGCTGGACGACTACGCGCAGCGCCTCGCGACGATGTCCGACGCCTATCTGGCCAATGGCGACGCCGACGCCGGCCGCTGCGCCCAGGCCTGGCTGGCCGCGTGGGCGCAGGACGGCGCGATGCTGGGCCGGATGATCCGCGGCAACAATGACCAGCCCGACTACATGCGCCAGTGGACACACGGCGCCGCCGCGCTGGCCTACCTGAAGACCCTGCCGCTGGCCACGCCGGCGCAGCGCAATGTCATCGAACCCTGGCTCCGCCAGTTGTCGCGCGCCAACCTGGCCTACTGGGACGACCCCAGGCACAAGCGCAACAACCACTACTACTGGACGGGCGTCGGCATCATGGCCACCGCCGTGGCCACGCACGACCAAGCCCTGCTGCGCACCGCGCAGGCGATCTACCGCAAAGGCGTGGACGATATCCAGGCCGACGGCAGCCTGCCCATGGAAATGGCACGCGGCGCACGCGCCCTGCACTATCACGATTACGCCGCCGCGCCGCTGGTGATGATGGCCGAGCTGGCCTACGAAAGCGGCCAGAATTGGTACACGTACCGGGATGGCGCGCTCGGCCGGTTGGCGCGGCGGATTGCCGACGGATACCGGGACAGCGCCTGGTTCGCCCAGCACGCCGGGACCCCGCAGCAGTCCGAGCGCCCCCACGGATCCAGCGGCTGGATCGAGTTCTATCGCCTCCACGCCTCAGACCCGGGCGAATTCGACGCCATGCATGCCGACGGCCCATTCAGGGATCCCCGCCTGGGCGGCAACCTGACCCTGATGGCCCGTCACGGCATCGTGCCCCGGCCCGCGCCGGAACCCTGACGCAGGCGTACACTCAAAACGTATCTATAGGCTGTACGCGGCTGCCGAGGGGCGGCCGCCGGAGATCACCATGAAACTCACCTCGACACGCGCGCTGGCTTTGCTGGCTGCCCTGCTTATTCTGGGCGGCTGTTCTTCCCTGGGCCCTGGCGGCCCGCCGCATCCCGGCGCCGCCAATCCTTACAGCAGCGGCGGCTTCCGCGACGCCGGCCCGAATTATCCGGACACCGGTCCGTAACCAGGCGCCCCTCGACGGCTCGGGCTCCCGATCGCTGGCGCCAGCCGGCAGCGGGGGTTGGCCCGGCGGCCCCATCCAGCGGGGCCGCCGGGTCGTTGGCCAACTTGAACCCCTTGCGCACGCGCTGCCAATGCGCATCGCCATACAGCCGGCGAAAGCGCACGTTGTCCCGCGATTGCGCATCCGCCCGCGCGGCCCGGCGCTACGCAATGAAATCCGGGGTCAGCGCAATACCGCAATCCACCGTAATGCCGCGAGGCCACTGGGCCTGGGCGCCATACGCGTTACTGGCTTTTCGCGCCACCCTGGCGCGCCTTGAAACGCGGATTCGACTTGCAGATCACATAGATGCGCCCGCGACGTTTGACAACCTGGCAGTCCCGGTGGCGGGTCTTGGCGTCTTTCAGGGAAGAGAGGACTTTCATGCGGGGCTCCGAAGAATGGGAAAACGGACCCGATCTCGCATCAACCGGTCACGGGTCGTTAATAATGATATGTAATAACATTCTATTTGTCACGCCGCGGCCACGGCGGGCACTTGCGGCCATCCCGCTCGGCGGGTAAATTGTTGACAATCAGTCGCCCAAAAGCGGTTTGAATCAGGTTTCCACCCAGATTAAGACCAGATTGTTGACACAATGAACAAAGTGCTGACGCTACCCAGCGCCGAGCCGGCCGATAACGAGACCCTGGCGGAACACATCTTCCGCAAGATCCAGTCCGCCATCGTCAAAGGTGAAATCGCCCCCGGCAGCAAGATCTCCGAACCAGAACTGGCGCGCATCCACGGCGTCAGCCGCGGGCCGCTGCGCGAGGCCCTGCACCGCTTGGAAGGCCAGAAGCTGCTGGTGCGCGTGCCGCACGCGGGCGCCCGCGTCGTCTCGCTCAGCCCGAAAGAGCTGGCCGAACTCTACGAAATCCGCGAGTCCCTTGAAGGCATGGCCTGCCGCCTAGCCGCCGACCGCATGCCGTCCGCGGAAATCGAAGAACTGCGCCAGGTGCTGCTCGCCCACGAAAAAGACGCCGCCTTCCAGGCAGGCATCGGCTACTACCAGCAGGAGGGCGACTACGACTTTCACTACCGCATCGTCAAAGGCAGCGGCAACGAGATGCTGTTTCGCATGCTGTGCGACGAACTCTATCAACTGGCGCGCATGTACCGCATCCAGTACTCGACCACCCCGAACCGTCCGCGGCAGTCGTATGCCGAGCACCACCGCATTCTTGACGCCATCGCCGACCGCGATGGCGAGCTGGCTGAACTCCTGATGCGCCGCCACATCCGCGCATCCCGTCTCAACATTGAAAATCAGATCGCTCAGGGCAACCTGAAGCGCACCGAGGCATGAACAAATCCTATCGCAAGCCCCTGCCCGGCACCCGCCTGGACTACTTCGACACCCGCGCCGCCGTGGACGCGATCGCGCCCGGCGCCTACGACCGCCTGCCCTATACCTCGCGCGTGCACGCCGAGAACCTGGTGCGCCGCTGCGACCCCGCGATGCTGACCGACGCGCTCAAGCAACTGATCGAACGCCGCCGCGACCTGGACTTTCCGTGGTATCCGGCCCGCGTGGTCTGTCATGACATCCTGGGCCAGACCGCGCTGGTCGACCTGGCCGGCCTGCGCGATGCCATCGCCGACATGGGCGGCGACCCTGCCAAGGTCAACCCGGTGGTGCCGGTGCAACTGATCGTGGACCACTCGCTGGCCGTGGAATACGGCGGCAACGACCCGGACGCCTTCGAGAAGAACCGCGCGGTCGAAGACCGCCGCAACGAAGACCGCTTCCACTTCATCGACTGGACCAAGCAGGCCTTTCGCAACATCGAGGTGGTGCCGCCAGGCAACGGCATCATGCACCAGATCAACCTGGAGCGGATGTCCCCGGTCATCTACACACAAGACGGCGTGGCCTTCCCCGACACCCTGGTCGGCACCGACAGCCACACCCCGCACGTGGACGCGCTGGGCGTCATCGCCATCGGCGTGGGCGGCCTGGAAGCCGAAAACGTCATGCTGGGCCGCGCCTCGTGGATGCGCCTGCCCGACATCATCGGCGTCGAACTCTCGGGCCGCGCGCAGCCCGGCATCACCGCCACCGACGTGGTGCTGACCCTGACCGAATTCCTGCGCAAGGAAAAGGTGGTGGGCGCCTACCTGGAGTTCTACGGCGAAGGCGCCGCCAGCCTGACGCTGGGCGACCGCGCCACCATCTCGAACATGGCCCCGGAATACGGCGCCACGGCCGCGATGTTCTCCATCGACCAGCAGACCATCGACTACCTGCGCCTGACCGGCCGCGAAGACGAGCAGATCGCGCTGGTGGAAACCTACGCCAAGACCGCCGGCCTGTGGTCCGACAGTCTGAAGACCGCCGAATACGAACGCGTGCTGCGCTTTGACCTGTCGACCGTGGTGCGCACCCTGGCCGGCCCGTCCAACCCGCATCGCCGCCTGCCGGTGGCCGACCTGGCCGAACGCGGCATTTCGGGCGTGGTCGAGAACCAGCCGGGCCGGATGCCCGACGGCGCCGTCATCATCGCCGCCATCACCAGCTGCACCAACACCAGCAACCCGCGCAACGTCATCGCCGCGGGCCTGTTGGCGCGCAACGCCAACCGCGCCGGCCTGACCCGCAAGCCCTGGGTCAAGAGTTCGCTGGCCCCCGGCTCGAAGACCGTCGCCCTGTACCTGGACGAAGCCGGCCTGACCGAAGACCTGGAAAAGCTCGGCTTCGGCGTGGTCGCGTTTGCCTGTACCACGTGCAACGGCATGTCGGGTGCGCTGGACCCGGTGATCCAGCAGGAAATCATCGACCGCGACCTCTACGCCACCGCCGTGCTGTCCGGCAACCGTAACTTCGACGGCCGCATCCATCCCTACGCCAAGCAGGCCTTCCTGGCGTCGCCGCCCCTGGTGGTGGCCTACGCCATCGCCGGCACCATCCGCTTTGACATCGAACGCGACGTGCTGGGCACCACCGCCGATGGCCGCGAGATTCGCCTGAAGGACATCTGGCCGACGGATGCCGAGATCGACGCCACGGTGAAAGCCGCCGTCAAACCCGAACAGTTCCGCAAGGTCTATGCGCCCATGTTCGGCATCCAGAAAGAACGCGCCGCGAGCATCAGCCCCCTGTACGCCTGGCGCCCGCAAAGCACCTACATCCGCCGTCCGCCGTACTGGGAAGGCGCGCTGGCTGGCGAGCGCACACTGCGCGGCATGCTGCCGCTGGCCGTGCTGGGCGACAACATCACCACCGACCACCTGTCGCCGTCCAACGCCATCCTGATGGACAGCGCGGCGGGCGAATACCTGCACAAGATGGGCCTGCCCGAAGAGGACTTCAACTCGTACGCCACCCACCGCGGCGACCACCTGACGGCGCAGCGCGCCACCTTCGCCAACCCCAAGCTCTTCAACGAGATGGTGAAAAACGCGGACGGCACGGTCAAGCAGGGCTCGCTGGCCCGCGTCGAGCCCGAGGGCAAAGAGATGCGCATGTGGGAAGCTATCGAAACCTACATGGACCGCAAGCAACCGCTGATCATCGTGGCCGGCGCCGACTACGGCCAAGGTTCGTCGCGTGACTGGGCCGCCAAGGGCGTGCGCCTGGCTGGCGTGCAGGCCATCGCCGCCGAAGGCTTCGAGCGTATCCACCGCACCAACCTGATCGGCATGGGCGTGCTGCCGCTGGAATTCAAGCCGGGCGTGAACCGCAAGACGCTGGGCCTGGACGGCACCGAAACCTACGACGTGGTCGGCGAACGCAAGCCGCGCGCCGACCTGACGCTGGTCGTGCACCGGCGCAACGGCGAAACGCTGCAGGTGCCGATGACCTGCCGCCTGGACACCGCCGAGGAAGTCTCCATCTACGAGGCCGGCGGCGTGCTGCAGCGCTTTGCCCAGGACTTCCTGGAGGCCGAATCGGCCGGCTCGGCCAAGCAGGCCGGCTGATCCCCGCAACCCTCATCCAGGCGGGCGCCCCGCGCGCCCGCCGCCCACATTCGAGACATCAGGACTGCCCCATGGCCCACGCACCCCAGATCAAGATTCCCGCCACCTACATGCGCGGCGGCACCAGCAAAGGCGTGTTCTTCAAGCTGGACGACCTGCCCGAATCCGCCCGCGTGCCGGGCCCGGCCCGCGATGCGCTGCTGATGCGCGTCATCGGCAGCCCGGACCCCTACGGCAAACAGATCGACGGCATGGGCGCGGCCACCTCCAGCACGAGCAAGACCGTCATCGTCGGCAAGAGCACCCGCCCCGACCATGACGTCGACTACCTGTTCGGCCAGGTCTCCATCGACCAGGCATTCGTGGACTGGAGCGGCAACTGCGGCAACCTGTCCGCCGCGGTCGGCCCCTTCGCCATTACCAACGGCCTGATCGACCCGGCCCGCGTGCCGCACAACGGCATCGCCGTGGTGCGCATCTGGCAGGCCAACATCCAGAAGACCATCATCGCCCACGTGCCCATCACCGATGGCGCCGTGCAGGAAACCGGCGACTTCGAACTGGACGGCGTGACCTTCCCCGCCGCCGAGTTGCAGCTGGAATTCATGAACCCGGCCGAAGAAGGCGACGGCGGCTCGATGTTCCCCACCGGCAATCTGGTGGACGACCTGGAAGTGCCCGGCGTGGGCACCTTCAAGGCCACCATGATCAACTCGGGCATTCCCACCATCTTCCTGAATGCCGACGCGCTGGGCTACACCGGCGCCGAGCTGCAGGACGACATCAACGGCGACGCCGCCGCGCTGGCCCGCTTTGAAACCATCCGCGCGCATGGCGCGCTGCGCATGGGCCTGATCAAGAACCTGGAAGAAGCCGCCGCCCGCCAACACACGCCCAAGGTCGCCTTCGTGGCCGGCCCCAGGGCCTACACCGCGTCCAGCGGCAAGCAGATCGGCGCGGGCGACATCGACGTGCTGGTGCGCGCGCTATCCATGGGCAAGCTGCACCACGCCATGATGGGCACCGCGTCGGTCGCCATCGCCACCGCCGCCGCCGTGCCCGGCACGCTGGTCAACCTGGCGGCCGGCGGCGGCCAGCGCGACCAGGTCTGCTTCGGCCACCCGTCGGGCACCCTGCGCGTGGGCGCCGAGGCCCAATTGGTGGACGGCGAATGGACCGTGACCAAGGCCATCATGAGCCGTAGCGCCCGCGTGCTGATGGAAGGCCGCGTGCACGTGCCGCGCGCAGGGTTCTGAGTCTGTCGGCGCGTTGCCCGCAAGCCGCCAGCGGCGGGCAACGCGGAAGATCCCCGTCGACAGGAGCCCTGCGGTATTCTCTGGCGCAGTGTTCCAACCGACGGGATTTTTCATGCCATGCCTTGGCGCGCTTCGCGCCCTCCACGGGATCCGGACCGGCCTGATCGGCGTGACGCTGCTCGCGTCCGCCGGGGCCGCCGCGCAATCCACCCCCCTCCTGATGGCCCCTGCACCGGGCGCCACCTACGTCCATGGCCGTTACTACCTGATTGCGCAACCGTACGCAGCCGTGCGGGCCGACCTTGAAAAGGGCTTGTCCGGCCCGGGCCTGGGCGGGTTTCAGCCGCGCGAGGACACCGCCCCCGTGTCGGCCATGGAGTTTTACTGGGCGCAAGTCGCCGCCAGCCACCTGCCCGACGTCAAGCGGGCGCTGGACAGCCAGGCCAGCCACACTGCCGATCCGGTCCTGGACCAGGCCCTGGCGGCCGGCGCCATCACCGCCGGCGAACGCGATACCTTCCGCGCCGCCATCGCCCGCCAGCCCGAGTACGCCGACGAGGCCATCAAGTCCCTGCCCTTTTTCTCGCAACCGGTGGCGCGCTGGTCGTTCGAGCGACAACGCGAAAAGGCCAGCCGCACGCAGGTCGACTACGGCACCGTCATGGACGTGTCCGCGCTGACCGGCCGCGCGCCGCTCACGCTGCTCTGGTATGGCGGCGCCGCCACCACCGTCACCCGGCATTTCCGCATGACCAGCTGCATGGTCGGCGTGGCCTGCTTTCCCGATCCGCACATCGAACGCAGCGCCAAGACGGAAGAACACGCCGACCCCGCGCTGGACAGCTACGTCGCCAGCCTGACGCAACGCCTGCAGGCCCTGCCCCCGGCCGACGCCGACCAGATCATGCAGGCCTATTTCGACGCCTACGCGCGCGGGCGGGCCGCAGCCAGCCCGCCCGCCGCCGCCCCGCTCGCCACGCTGCCCGAGACCACGTTGCAGGGCATCAGCCTGCCCGCCGATGAATCCGACCTGCGCCGCTACGACAACGACAGCTGGCGGCTTGTGGCCCTGCCCGATGGCAGCCTGCTCGCGTCAGGCAGCGCGACCCATCGCTACGTACCGCGCTCCGCCGCTGCCAAGCCCGGCATTGCGCCAACCGCCCCGGACGCGACCTCCGCCGCCCGTGCCGCCCCCGACATCGCAGCAGACGCCATCGACCGCCAGAACGGCCCGGCCGGCATGGGTTTCGCCGGCCTGCTCAAGGTCGGTGCGGACGGCCAGGTGTGGGGGTTGGGCATGCGTGAAGACGGCTTGCGGCAGTTGCTGAACTGGCGGCCTGGCCAGCGCCAGGCCGTCGCCGTCCCCCTGGACGCCTCGATGCCGGACCGCCGCATCGACGACTGGACCCTGACCGCCCGCGGCGGCGTCGCGCTGCGCGTGGGCGACACGTTCTTTACCATGACGCCACAGGGCCGCTGGACCCAGCGCCACTGGGACGCCTCGCTGCGCCGCAAGGCCAGCGACACGCTCGAAAACGCCCTGCCCTGGCTCTACGGCGACGCCATCGCGTTCGGCGACGGCCTGTTCTGGGCGACCGACCGCGATGGCTACGGCATCGACCCGGTCACCGCCCGCGTGAGCGCCAGCTTCCCGACCCGCAGCAACAAGCTCTTTTTCGGCAGCCGCCGTGGCAACTGGGCCCTGGCCATCGCCGAAACACCCGAGGGGCGGCGCCTGCGCGCCATTGACCTGGCCACCGGCCAGGCCCGTTTCGACCTGGAAACGCCGGCCGTCTACTACACCTCCAGCGCCGCGCGCAGCGCGCATGGCCGCCTGCTCGCCGTCAGCGGCGCCGACAACACGGTCGTGGTGCTGGATATGGCCGAGAACAAGCTGCTGCTCAACCTGCGCGCGCCCAAGGACACCAGCGTCAGCGCGATGGCGTTTTCCTGGAAAGGCGACACGCTCTGGATCTACGCCCGCCCCGTCGGCAACAATGGCGCCGCCCAGCTCATCGCCTGGGACGTGCCGGCAGGCCTGCGCGACGCCGCGCAAGGCCAGGACATTCCCGACCAGTTGCGCTGCGGCTATTCGATGGAATGCCGCTAACGCGGCGCGCTCGCCACCAACGCGTCAAACGCCTTGTCCAGGCTGGCCAGCGAATCGGCGATGTGGGCGCGGCGTTCCTTGATCCACTTGTCCTGGGACGCCAGCTGCTCGCGCGCTTCCTTGATCATGCGATCCATTTCGGCCGGCTGCGGCCCGCCGATGGTGGCGCGGTTCTTCACGATGGCCACCGGGTCCAGCGTCGAGCGGAACTCGGCCTCGCTCATCGGCAGTTCGTTCGGATACTTCGACCCCTTCATCGCGTCGGCATAGATGCGGCGCGCCTGGTCGTACGGAAAGTCCAGCGGCTTGATGTTGTTGGTCTTGGCGTAGGTCACGACTTCCGAGGCAAAGTGATGGCCGTCGCGGAACGGCAGCTTGTACTTGCGCATCAGCACGTCGGCGAGCTCCTGCGACGCGGTCCAGTCGCTGTTCAGTTCTTCCAGCGCACGGTCCGGGCTGATCACCATGGCCTTGAGCACGCGGTCCCAGCGCTTGAGCGCCGCGATGCCGCTGTCCACCATCGCCGAATTCTGCTTCACGTCCTTGGGATCGCTCATGCCCGGCGTGATGTTGTGCGTCTGGATCACCGGCCCCATCGCCAGCGTCACCGCCGTCGACGCATCGCTGCGCGTGTCGTTGAGCAGGCCCGGATTGCGCTTTTGCGGCATGGCGCTGGACACATACGTATTGCCGCCGCCCTCTTCCAGCAGGATCCACGGGCGCGATTGCGCGTACTGCGTCATCAAGTCTTCGACGAAGTTGCCGGTGCGCAGCGCGATGCTGGTCACGATGGACGCCACCTCCACCGGCTGGTCCATCGACGAAATCTGCGACGCGTCATAGGCGTTGTCCACCAGCGCCGTGAAGCCCAGGTATTGCGCCATGCGCTTTCTGTCCAGCGGCCAGCTGGTGCCGTTGAGCACCGTCGTGCCCATGGGCGAACGGTCGATGCGCACATAGGCCTCGCGGATGCGCTGGGCATCGCGCGCAAGCCCCGCGGCGTGGCCCAGCAGATAGTGCCCGTAGCTGTTGGGCTGCGCCGCCACGCCGTTGGTGTAGTTCGGCACGATGGTGCCGGCGTGCCGGGCCGCCAGTTCCACCAGCGTGGTTGACGTGGCATTCAACTGGTCAGCCAGTTCCAGCAACTTGTCGCGCAGGATCGCACTGCGGTAGGTCGCGTGCATGTCCTGGCTGGAACGGCCCGCGTGCAGCAGCGTCACGTCTTCGCCCGCGGCCTTGATCAGCAGCGGCTCGAACGTGATGACGCTGGCCGGGCGCTTGGCGCCCGGCTGGTTGCCGTCGTTGATCACCTTGGCCACGCCGGCCGCCAGGCGCGGCGCCATGGTCTTGTCCAGCAGGCCTTCGTCGGTATTGATGACGGCCGTAGCCTTGTTGATCTCGCCCAGCCAGAAGAAGGGATCATGCGCGGGCGGCTTGGCGGCGGCGGGCGCGGCAGGCGCCTGCTGGGCCGAGGCGGCGTGGCCGCCAAGGGAAAAAACAAGGGCTGCGCCCAGGGCGGGCAGGAAATGTCTCATGGCGTTCTCGTTCTAGGGGGAGTCGGTCGGGGCAGTCCCCGGGACTAGGGCCTGTTCACACTAGAAGGCGCCTCGCATGAGTACCCAAATGAGTGACTATCAAGGCGCGAAGCGCAGTCGTGGCCGGCCCCCGGCGAGCATTCGCAACGCTGAGAGGCGCTCATTTGGGTACTCACCCTGCGGGCAGGCCGGTAATCGGGCGCCAGGCGTCGTTGCGCTCACCTTGCGTGGCACAGCCACGCGGCAGCGACCGCGCCTAGCCTGGCGCCCGATTACCGGCCTGTGCGAGGCGCCTTCTAGTGTGAACAGGCCCTAGCGCCATTTTTGCGCGGACCCGCGCGAAAATGCAATTATTCCCGCGGCCGCGCGCTCGCCGCCCAGCGCAATACAAACCGCGCGCCTCCCAGCGGGCTGTCCAACACCTGAATCGTGCCCTGGTGACTGGCCGCCACGCGCTGCACGATGGCCAGGCCCAGCCCCGCGCCGCCGGTGCCGCGGTCCCGGCTTTCATCCAGGCGGATGAACGGCTCGAAGATCCGGGTCCGGTCCGCCGCCGGAATGCCCGGCCCGTCGTCATCCACGATCAGTTCGAAGCCGCCCTGCGGGCAGCGCGTCAGCGCGATATCGATGCGGCCGCGCGCGTAGCGCACCGCGTTCTGCACCAGATTCAGGAGCGCCCGGCTCATGTAGCGAGGGTGCAGGTTCACATGCGGCGGATGGCCGTCCGCCACCACGCAGCGCACGTTGCGCGCATCGGCCTGGTGCGCCACCTGCGCCAGCGCCTCGCCCAGCCAGTCGCGCGTGTCCACCGTCTCTTGCTTGACGGTTTCGTCGGTGGGGCGTTCCAGCCGCGCGTACACCAGCAGCTCGGCCACCATGCTTTCCAGTTCGGAGATATCGGCGCGCATGTCCCGCAGCACGCGGGCATGCTGCGGCGGCAGGCCGCTGCGGTCCAGCAGATCCACCTCGAACGACAGCCGCGCCAGGGGCGTGCGCAACTCGTGCGAGACGGCATTGGTCAGGCTGCGCTGGTTTTCGATCAGCGCGGCGATGCGTCCGGCCATGTAGTTGAAGCTCTCCCCCACGTGGCGCACGCCCGTGATGCCCGACAGCTGCACCCGCATGCCCAGCTCGCCCTGGCCCATCCGCACCGCGGCATTGCGCAGCCGGTCCATGTCGCGCCACATCGGCAAGGCCCAGAAGGCCAGCAGGCCCAGGCCCACCATCACCGTCAGGAAGGTCCACAGGCTCCAGGTCAGCACGGTGTCGACCACGCCCTCACCCGGCAGGCGCAGCTCCAGCCATTGCGCGGGTTGGCCCGGCAACGGCACCAAATGCTTGTTGTATTCGTCTCGCATCACGAAGCCCTGGCTATCGAGCTGCTCGCGTTCGCCCTCGGTCAGCTTGACCTGATCCTCGCGCAGCAGCCGCAGCCCCAGGCCGTAATGCGGCAGCACCTGCTCGCGCAGCGCGGTCTCGCGTTGGTCCGGGGCCACGCCATCCAGCCGCTGGCGCAACTCGTAGACCTGACCGCGCAAGGACTGGTAGGCAATCTCGTCCACCGTCGGCTTGAACAGCTTGCCCAGGCCCTTGTCCACCAGTTGGTAAGCCAGGCACAGGCTGATCACGACCACGATGAAAAAGCGAACGAAGAATTTGAACATTGCAGGCCCCGGCGCCGACAGCCGGCGGCTTGGGATCATAGAAACAAAGCCCGGTCCCGATCCGCCGCCATTTGTGGGGGATTTGTGAAAAATCGTGAAACACCGGTGACCCACAAGGCGCGCTATTCTGGCGTTGCCGTCCCGCCTTCTGCCCGGTGGAACCCCCACGCCAACCTCGAAAGGACCCCATCCCATGGACCCGCTAGAGCAATTCCTGCGTTCGGGCAAGATCCTGCAATCGTTCCCCGGCGCCGACAGCGCCGTGATCCGGGCCTACGAGCAAACCTGGAACACCCGCTTTTCCGACAGCTACAAGGCGTTCCTGGCGCGCAGCAACGGCCTGCGTTTCGGTTTCGATTTCGACGAGGCCCACCGGGCCGGGGTATCGCCCGCATTGGCGGACATGAACACCTTTTTCGGTATCGGCAACGGCAGCCCTCACCTGGATCTGGCGCTGTTGACCCCGAAGATGCGCTTTCACAACCCGGCCTTTCTGCCCTTCGCCCCCGTGCTGGGATTGGGCGGCGACTTCTGTACCTACGTTGAAATCAGCCAGGGCAAGCACCTGGGGCGCATCATGTACACCGACGGCGAGATGACCTCGATCTACGAAGACCTGGATATCCGCGGCCAGGATGTGGACGCCCTGGTCGATGGCTTCATCGACGACGGCTGGTTCATGCCCGTCGCCGCGTCATTCGACGATCTGATCCGCCTGTACGCGAAGATGACCTAGGGCCTGTTCACACTAGAAGGCGCCTCGCACAGGCCGGTAATCGGGCGCCAGGCTAGGCGCGGTCGCCGCCGCGTGGCTGTGCCACGCAAGGTGAGCGCAACGACGCCTGGCGCCCGATTACCG
>NZ_JAELTJ010001232.1 GCF_016428805.1 Achromobacter sp. ASV32 | reverse complement strand
CCCCCCCCCCCCCCCCCCCCCCCCCCCCCCCCCCCCCCCCCCCCCCCCCCCCCCCCCCCCCCCCCCCCCCCCCCCCCCCCCCCCCCCCCCCCCCCCCCCCCCCCCCCCCCCTTTTTAATGATCCGGCCACCACCGAGATCTACACAACCGCATCGTCGTCGGCAGCGTCAGATGTGTATAAGAGACAGGGGCTGGACCCTGTGGCAACGGGACGGCTATCTGATCGTGCGCCAGGCCGACGGCGCAGGCGCGTCGTATGCGTTGGATGACGGCAATCCGGCAGCGCAAGGGATGGGTGCGGATGCCCACGCCTG
>NZ_JAELTJ010001231.1 GCF_016428805.1 Achromobacter sp. ASV32 | reverse complement strand
CACCCCACGGCGATATCGGCCAGGCTGTAGTTGATGCCCATGCAGTGGGCGTTGTCACCCAGGCTTTTGTTCATGGCATCCAGGCTGGCGCCGATCTTGCCATATTGGCGTTCGATCCATTCGGGGCCTGTCTCTTATACACATCTCCGAGCCCACGAGACCTAATAACCGATCTCGTATGCCGTCGTCTGCGTGAAAAAAGGGGGGGGGGGGGGGGGGGGGGGGGGGGGGGGGGGGGGGGGGGGGGGGGGGGGGGGGGGGGGGGGGGGGGGGGGGGGGGGGGGGGGGGGGGGGGGGGGGGGGGGGGGGGGGGG
>NZ_JAELTJ010001230.1 GCF_016428805.1 Achromobacter sp. ASV32 | reverse complement strand
CCCCCCCCCCCCCCCCCCCCCCCCCCCCCCCCCCCCCCCCCCCCCCCCCCCCCCCCCCCCCCCCCCCCCCCCCCCCCCCCCCCCCCCCCCCCCCCCCCCCCCCCCCCCCCCCCCCCATTTCCAAGCACAAGACGGCATACGAGATCGGTTATTAGGTCTCGTGGGCTCGGAGATGTGTATAAGAGACAGACGTAGGGGTACATCAGGCCGCCGTCGCGATACAGGCGGTTCATGCCGCGCTCGAGCTTCATCGGGCTGTTCTTGCCGACGTTGCGCTCGAAGATCTCGCCGTAGTTGCCCAGCTGCTTGACGAT
>NZ_JAELTJ010001229.1 GCF_016428805.1 Achromobacter sp. ASV32 | reverse complement strand
CCCCCCCCCCCCCCCCCCCCCCCCCCCCCCCCCCCCCCCCCCCCCCCCCCCCCCCCCCCCCCCCCCCCCCCCCCCCCCCCCCCCCCCCCCCCCCCCCCCCCCCCCCCCCCTTTTTTAATGACACGGCCACCACCGAGATCTACACAACCGCATCGTCGTCGGCAGCGTCAGATGTGTATAAGAGACAGCGACAGCATCGGCTGGTCGGCTTGTGCCACCGCCATATCGTTGAGCTTGGCGGCGATTTCGCGCAAGCGCGGCAGCACCACTTCGCTGCGGGCGCGCGACAGCATCAGCGCGTGCGACGTGTTGTT
>NZ_JAELTJ010001228.1 GCF_016428805.1 Achromobacter sp. ASV32 | reverse complement strand
CCCCCCCCCCCCCCCCCCCCCCCCCCCCCCCCCCCCCCCCCCCCCCCCCCCCCCCCCCCCCCCCCCCCCCCCCCCCCCCCCCCCCCCCCCCCCCCCCCCCCCCCCCCCCCCCCCCTTTTCAACCAGACGACGGCATACGCGATCGGTTATTAGGTCTCGTGGGCTCGGAGATGTGTATAAGAGACAGTCCGAGCACCACCGAGCTGCCGCTTCGCTTTCGCGGCGGGCGTCGATGACGTCCTTCCAGACCCCCACCGATTCCACGCCGGGCTGCAACTGTGAACCATCCAGCGGCACGTCCAGATCGGGCATGC
>NZ_JAELTJ010001227.1 GCF_016428805.1 Achromobacter sp. ASV32 | reverse complement strand
CTTTTCGCCGCCCTTCAGGGCCTGGACCTTGTCGCTGGCATTGTCCAGCTCGTACTTCCAGTTGCCGCCCTTGTCGACGGTGAACGAACCGTACGCGCCCTTGCCATCATTGCTGACGGTCCAGGTGCTGTCTCTTATACACATCTCCGAGCCCACGAGACCTAATAACCGATCGCGTATGCCGTCGTCTGCTTGGAAAGGGGGGGGGGGGGGGGGGGGGGGGGGGGGGGGGGGGGGGGGGGGGGGGGGGGGGGGGGGGGGGGGGGGGGGGGGGGGGGGGGGGGGGGGGGGGGGGGGGGGGGGGGGGGGGGGGG
>NZ_JAELTJ010001226.1 GCF_016428805.1 Achromobacter sp. ASV32 | reverse complement strand
CCCCCCCCCCCCCCCCCCCCCCCCCCCCCCCCCCCCCCCCCCCCCCCCCCCCCCCCCCCCCCCCCCCCCCCCCCCCCCCCCCCCCCCCCCCCCCCCCCCCCCCCCCCCCCCCCCTTTTTCACGCACACGACGGCATACGAGATCGGTTATTAGGTCTCGTGGGCTCGGAGATGTGTATAAGAGACAGGCTCCGCACAGCGCCGCTGAAATCAACGACTCGTCGGACCAGTTGCGCGCGCGCCTGCTGGCGTCCGGCCTGACACTCAGCCATCTGGTGGTGAACGTGGTCGACCCGCGTCCCGTCATGCCGACGG
>NZ_JAELTJ010001225.1 GCF_016428805.1 Achromobacter sp. ASV32 | reverse complement strand
CCCCCCCCCCCCCCCCCCCCCCCCCCCCCCCCCCCCCCCCCCCCCCCCCCCCCCCCCCCCCCCCCCCCCCCCCCCCCCCCCCCCCCCCCCCCCCCCCCCCCCCCCCCCCCCCCCTTTTACACGCAGACGACGGCATACGAGATCGGTTATTAGGTCTCGTGGGCTCGGAGATGTGTATAAGAGACAGGGTCGGACTCGGCGGCGCGCGGCCGCCAGAAGCGGAAACTGCTGCCGGCGTGCGCCTGCACGGCCAGCACCAGGTTGTCCAGCACGCTGGACTGCTTGAAGATGTTGGTGATCTGGTATGACCGCGA
>NZ_JAELTJ010000137.1 GCF_016428805.1 Achromobacter sp. ASV32 | reverse complement strand
GGCCGCGACGGATCACGCGGCGGCGGAAAGGCCGTGCCGGCATCCGCTCGCACCAGCGACACGTCCATGCCGGCCAGGCAACGCTCGGCGCGGCTGGCAATGTCGGACGTGCCCTCCCAGACATACACGTCGAACTCTTCGCGCGAATATTTCTGGGTCATGGCGACCACCGGGCCGGCCAGGCGGGAAAGGGATTCAAAGGCTTCATCATCAATACACCAGACGGGGCTTGCCGCAATCCACGGAAAGCAGCGATACATCGGTTTGGCCGACACTCAGGCCAAGCATGTCCAGCAACTGCTGCAACAGGGTCGACAGCATGCCCAGCAGCGGCTGCAACAGCGCCACCACGATGGAGAGCACGCCGCCGATCTGGTTGCCGCCGCTGAGTGCCAGCGACGCCACGGCATTGACGCGGCATTGGCGGATGGCGTCCGGCACGATCGCGAGCGAGCAGGTCAAATCACTCAAGGGAGCCAGCAGCAGCGAATTCAGGATATTGCCCACCAGTTGCAACGTACCGCCCAGCACGCCGGTCAGGCCGCCCGTGGACAGGCGCTGGCTCAACTGGTTCAGCGCGGTAGTGGACCATTGCATGTTGTTGACCACCTGCGAAATCGAATTGCCCGGGTTGTTCCCGCCGCCTCCGACCAGGTCAGTGGCCAGGCCCGTGCGCTGATCCGGCGTCAGCGGCGTGCCGGTGCCGACCAGATCGCCCAGGATGCCGCCGATCAGCGCGTCCGCCAGGTTCGAGGCCAGCGCCCCCAGGTTGATGGAGGTGGCGTTGACCGTGGCGGTGGAGTTGGGCGACGGCGGCTGCGTCAGCGTCACCGACACCGGCGCGGTCGAATTGAAGACCGGCAGCGTGACCTTGGCGGTCAGCGGCAAGATGCCCAGCACGTTCAGGACCTGGTAGCGCTGGATTGCCGCGAACGAACTGGGCTGGCAACTGTTGGTGATGGACAGGAAATTGGCCTGTACGTTGTCGACGGCGGACGACATGCCCGGGAACTTGCCCAGGCAGATATTGGCCACCGACGAGGTCACGTCGATGGTGGCCTGCTGCTGGGTCAACGGCGCCTGGCACAGCTTGGACACCGTGCCGGTCGATTGCGCGACGTCGATGATCACGGGCAGGTCCACCTTGGTGCCCAGCGCACTGGCCAGCAAGGGGCCCAGCAGCGGAATGTTGCTGGTGTTGGCGCGCAGGTACACGCGGATGCCGGCGCTGGTGGCCTGCGTGCCCACGCCGCCCACGCCGATGCTGGGCGGTTCCACGATGCGCACCTGCGATTGCACGCCCAGCAAGGGCACGTTCAACCCAAGGTTGACCAGGTTCTGGCCATTGGCGATGACCAGGGCGGTCTCCAGCACGTTGAGCGCGTTGATATTGGCCTGCAGCGCCGAGTTGATATCGCCGCCGACCACGTTCAGGTCCAGGACGCCGCCGTCGCCGAACAGCTTGACGGGCAGGTTCACCGGCATCACGTTCAGCACCACATTGATGGCGTTGCTCAGCAGCCCCAGGCTCGCGCCAGCGGTGTCGCCAGCCTTGTTCATGACCGTCAGCGTGGCCTGCAGCAGTTGACCCAGTGTCAGGTTGTTCAGCGCGGCCAGCTGCGCCGGCGTGCCCACGCCCGTGGCCACCGATACCGGCAGGCCCAGGGCTTCCAGCAGGCCCGACGGCGTGATATTGACGGTGGCCAGGCCGGCTGCATCCAGGATGTCCAGCTGGGCTGGCGAGGCGCCCACGGTAGACAGCAGTTGCGACAGCAGGCCGCCCTTTTGCAGACGCAGCAGGCGCGAGCCGACGGTAAAGACCGCCACCGGCTGGGTGCTGGCCGCCACCGACACCACCTGGACCGGGGTGCCGCCGGCGCCGCCCGAGAAGCTGGGGATCAGGCTGGTCAGGTTCTTGTTGATGGTGATCCGCAACGCGTTGGGCACCTGCCCGCTGGCCGGATCAAAGAGATACATGCCGGAAGGATCGGGGCGGGTGTTGTCCCACAGCTTGCACTCCACCGTCACGTCGCCCGCGGCAAATGTGTCCAGGATATTGGGCACGTTGGCGAGCACGGCGGTCTGCCCGGCAGCCTGCGCGCGCGTGCAGTCCGCGGGCGCGCCCATGCCCAGCACCTGCACCGCCGACAGCGCGGCCAGGTCCGAGGCCTTCTGCATTTCCCGTTTCATGTAGTACGCGTAGCCCAGATTGGCCACGCCAAGCAGCACCAGGCCAACGATGACCGCGAACACAATGGCCACCGTCATGCTGCCACGCTGCCGCAGAGGGACCGCAGGACAAGAAGATGGGGCTGGCATGATCGCGGCTCCGGTCAGGATGACGCTAATTGGTGTTGTTGGTCTGCACGCGCTTGGTGAACCACTCGGGGATCGGCCGGGTGAAGCTGTCCACGTAGCGGTTCCAGGCGGCGGTCGAGGCGGCCCCCAGCACCGGCAGCGCCGCGCCCGCGCGGCGGCCATCGGCCTGGGCGGCCAGCAGGCCGCGCGTGATGTCGCCAAAGGCCTCGGGCGGCTCGGCGGCCTGCGGCGCGGCCTGGGGCGCGGGCTGGGGCATCGGGGTCTGCACTTGCTGCACCACGGGCCGCGCCGGCATCTGCGCGGCCGGCGCGGCGGCGGGCGCCGTGGCGGGCACGGGCGTGGCCTGGGCCACCCCGCCGCCGGTCATGGAACCCGTCAACGGCGCGTTCGATTGCGCCTGGCTGGCCCCGGGCGCAACCGCCGCCAGGGCCAGCACCAGGGAGAGCGGAGCGAAAGTAGCGGTTCGAGACATGGCAAGATTCCTGAAAGCGGGTTAGCGCATGATGGGCCCGTTGCCCAGTCGGTCCATCAAGGGGCTCATGACCGGCATCACCATGCCTTCGCCACGGGACACCCGGGTAGCCTGCGTGTCGGCGCCCGCCGTCGGCGCGGCCGCCGGCGGCGCCGCGGTCTGGCTGCGGATCTCCGAGGCCAGGCGCAGCACCTGGCCGCGGGCCTCGTCGCCAAGCTGGGCGCGATCCATCACTTTCTGGGCCCGGACCGGCTCGCCTTCGACCAGCAGCAGCAAGGCCAGGTTGGCCAGTACCTTGCCGCTATCGGGCGCCAGCTCGGCGGCCTGCCCCAAGGGCACACGGGCGCCGGCCGGATCGCCGGCCCGTAAACGCGCGTAGCCCAGGTCGCCCAGGATCCGCGGATCCATCGGCGACAGCTTGGCGGCGCGCGCGAAATCATCCGCGGCCTGTTCGAATTGCCCGCGCGAACCGGCAATCAGCCCCAGCCCATGCCAGCCATCGGCGGCCTGGGCAGTGCCGATCAGCGCCCGGTAGGCCTGTTCGCTCGACGCCGTCTGGCCGGTCTGGCGCAGGGCTTCGGCACGCAACACCGCCACGCGCGGGTCATTGCCGAACTTCTGCTGGAACGCGTCGATGTAGGCCAGCGACGCGAAGTAACGTTCCTGGCGCTGCGACTCGGCGATCATGGACAGCATCATCTCGGGTTCCGCCGGTTTGCGCCGGTTCTCGGCTTCGTCCTCGCGCTGGCGCATCAGCGCCTGCTCCTGCTGCTGTTGCTGGATCAGTTGCCAGGCAGTTTCCGCGTTGTTGCTCTGGCAACCGGCCAAGCCCCCTGCGCCCAGGACAACGGCCGCCGCCAAGGTCCAACGCCATGCGCGTGCCGCGCCGTGCATCCCGCCCGCCATCACATGCCCCCCATGCGCGACAAACCGCGCAATACCGCGACAAACCCTGCTCCGCCCGTCACGATCAACAGCGCCGGCAACAAGGTCACGATCATGACCGCCGTCATCTTGACGGTGGTCTTGCCCACTTTTTCCTTCAACTCCAGCCGCCGCTTGTCGCGCAGGCGCTCGCCGAAACGGTTCAGCGGTTCCTGCACCGCGCCGCCGTGCTGGTCCACCTGGGCGATCAGGCGACAGATGGCGGACAGGTCGTCGTTGTCGAACCCACCCGCCAGGCGCGCCAGCGACTGCTCGCGGGTGCGGCCGCGCACGTAGAGTTCGGACGCCAGCCGCAGCTCATATGACAGGACCGGCAGCACCTGGGCGAACTCCTTGATCAATACCTGCAGGCTCTGATCGATCGACAGGCCCACGCCCTGCAGCAAGCGCAGCAGGTCGATCAGCAGCGGCAGCTCGTCAGCGGCTTGCTTGCGGCGTCGCGCAAGCCGCCTGCGCACGAACCATTTGGGCAGCATGTAGCCGATGGCAAAGCCGAAGAACGCCGCCACGAACAAGCCCAGCGACGAATCGCTGATCTTGCGGCCCAGGTCCAGCGCCACGGCCGCCGCCGGCAGCAGCAGCGCCAGCGTGAACCGCGCGACGATGAAGCGCAGCCGCGCCGTGGTCGGGTTTTCGTAGCCCGCCATGTCCACCAGCTTGCGGTCCTCGCCGGCCAGCAGGGCCTCGGCGAAGCGGCCTTCGCTCAGGCGCTTGCCGAAAGAATCGGCCGCGCGCGTGGCCGCGGCCAGGCGGCCCTGTCCGCCCTCGGCCGCCGCGGCGGCCGCAGCCTTGCCGCGTCCGTCCCGGGTCGCCAACGCCTGTTCCACCACCTGGCGGCTGCGGTCCTGCCCGCGCAGGCGCCGCGTCATGCTCAGGCCCAGGATCAGCATGGCGGCGGCAACCAGCATCAGCGCCAGTGCCAGCACGGTCGAAACACTCCAGGATTGAAGGGCTTGCATCCGTGGCGTCCTCAAATGGCCTTGGCCATGCGATACAGGATGTAGGAACCCGCCAGTTGCAGGCCCACCGCGGTCATCAGCATCTTGAATCCCAGCGGGTCGATCCACAGCCCCATGAACAGGTCATTGTTGGCCACCATGATGAAGCCCGCGATGCCCAACGGCAGCAGGGCCAGGATCCACGCCGACAGACGGATTTCGGCCGAGCTGGCCGTCAGTTCGGCGCGCGCCTGACCGATGTCGCGCATGAAGGCGGCCATGCGTTCCAGCACCTGGTCGCTGCGGCCGCCAAAGCGCAGCGCGACCGACACCACCGCGGCCACCATGTACAGTTCCTTCATGTCGTACTGGCGCGAGACCTGCACCAAGGCCGCGTCCAGCTCCTTGGCCGAGCGGCTCAACGCCGCCGCGGTCTCGACCACTTCGCGCAGCGGTTCATCGGTGGTGGCGGCCGCCGTCTGGAAGGCCGACGCCATGCTGTTGCCGATGGTGACCAGGCGCACGATGTTGTCCAGGAACGCCGGCAGCTGCGACACACGGCGCCGCTGGCGCCGGTCCGCGCGCAGCCACAGCAGGAAGTAGGCGAACACCGCCAGCAGCACCAGCGCCACCACGCCGGACAGCCACCCCAGGAACGCCCATGCCAATAGCGCGCCCATCACGACAGGCAGTATCAGCTTGGCGTAGAAGGCCGGGCTTTGGCGCACGCCGCCTTGCAGCAGCAGCATGTCCCAGCGCGAGAAGCCGCTGCGCAAGGCGCGCGCGCCCTGCGCGAACGGCAGCTTGCCGCTGACCGGCGCGCCGCGGCTGCGGCGCAACTGGTCTTCCAGGAAGGCCGAGCTGGCGGCGCGGCGCGCGCCGCTGTTGGCGTGGCGCCATAGCAGCACCGCCGCCAAGGCCAACAACAGTGCCAGTCCCCCGATCACGCCGGCTTGCAGCATCAGCGCCTCCTGCTCCAGAAGCCCCCGCCGCCACCATCGGGTTCGCCCGGGTTGTGCTCGGCGGGCCGCTGCTCGTTGCGCATCTTGGCCAGCTTGGGCGTGTGCGGATGGATGCCCAGCCAATTCCAGCGGTCCTTCTCCTCGCCCTCGGGCGTGGCGAAGGTTTCGTGGCGATAGAGTTCCTGGGTCGAGATGACGCTGTCGCCCATGCCCGTGACCTCGGTCACGGACAGCACCCGGCGCTTGCCATTGGACAGGCGTCCGATCTGCACAATGAAATCCAGCGCGCTGGCGATCTGGCGCCGCAGGCTGTCCTCGCTGCCCTGAAAGCCCGCAAAACCGGCCAGCATTTCGATCCGGTACAGGCATTCACGCGGCGAGTTGGCGTGGATGGTGGCCATCGAGCCTTCGTGGCCGGTATTCATGGCCTGCAGCATGTCCATGACTTCGGCGCCGCGCACTTCGCCCACCACTACGCGGTCCGGCCGCATCCGCAGACTGTTGCGGATCAGTTCGCGGATGCTGACCGCGCCGCTGCCGTCAAAGCCGCCCTGGCGCGATTCCAGCCGCACCACGTGCGGGTGGTTCAGCGACAGTTCCGCCGTGTCTTCCACCGTCACCACGCGCTCGGTCTCGGGAATGAAGAACGCCAGCGCGTTCAGCAACGAGGTCTTGCCCGAGCTGGTGCCGCCCGACACCAGGATGTTGCAGCGGTTCTTCACCGCTTCGTGCAGCAGGCGATAGATTTCCTCGTCGAAGGTGCCCAGCGTCAGCAGGTCGGCAGGCTTGAGCGGGTCCTGGCGGAATTTGCGGATCGACACCATCGGCCCGTCCACGGCCAAGGGCTCGATCACCACGTTCAGGCGGCCGCCGTCCGGCAGGCGCGCGTCCACCATGGGGCTGGACTCGTCCAGCCGGCGCCCTATGGGCGCCAGGATGCGCCGCACGATGCGCAACACGTGCTGGTTGTCGGTAAAGCGCAGCGTCTCGCGCGCCAGTACGCCGCGGCGCGACACGAAGACGTTGTCGTAGCCGTTGATCAGGATGTCCTCGACCGCGGGGTCGGCCAGCAGGTCCTCCAGCGGCCCCAGCCCGGCCAGTTCCTTGGTCAGGGCTTCGGCGATCTGCCGCATTTCGCCTTCGTTGATGGGCACCCGGCGCAGGCGCACGAAGCTCGCGACCTCGATGTCGACGAACTCCTGGATGGCCGAGCGCGCCCACCTGCCGAATTCCGCCCCCAGCTCCTCGATGCGGGAAAGCAGGTGTTCGTACGCCGCCGTCTTGACTTCCTGGAAGCGGTTGGACGAGGAGAAGCCCTTGTCGCCCTCACCGCCGAACTCTATGGTCGCTGTCATGATCATGTCGGATTCCGCCGCCGTCCGTTACTCGACCACCATGCGGCGATGCACGCCAGGCAGCCACGTGGCCAACCAGCTCGCCCGGCCGCCCGGTGTGTGTTCTTCCGCGCTCAGCTTTTCGGCCAGCGCCTGGACCGCGCGCACGTAAACGTCGCGCTCGGCTTCCTCGTGCAGCAAATGCCCTTGATTGGTACACACCATCAGCGCCAGCGTGCGATCGGGCAGCGTTCCGACCAGATCCAGCTGGAAGCGTTCGGCGATCTGCTGCGCCGTCATGCCGTAGCGCTCGTCGTAGCGGTTCACGATCAGGCCCAGGCTGCGGCGATCCACGTGCAGCTGTTCCAGTTCCTGCAGCAGGCCGGCCAGCGACACCAGCGCGCCCACGCTCTGGTCGGTCACGATCCAGTTCTGTTGCGAGGCGCGCGCCAGGCCCGCGACGAACTCGGGGTTGGTAAAGCCGCCCGAGTCGGCCACCACCACGCCAAAATGCTGGCGCATGCGTTCGAACACCAGCAGGGAGTCGGACTGCGACACCTCGCGCATCTGGCCCAGATCGCGCGGCAACGCCAGCACACTCAGGCCATTGGCGGTATGCGCCATGGCCGAGCTCAGCAAAGTGGAATCGAGCCGGCGCAGGTTGCGCGCGGCTTCGGCGAAATCGAAATCGCTGCCGATGTTCAGGTACAGCTGGCAATCGCCCACCGGCCAGCCCAAGTCCATCAAGGCCACGCGGCTGCCCAGGGGCAGGTGACTGCCTGCATCGGCCGCCGGTTTGGTCGCCTTGGCGCCCGACGCCGTCGCGCGCACGCCATGCAGCTGCTTGAGGCGGTCCTGCACCATGCCCGCCAGATGCACGGCCAGGGTGCTGGTGCCCACGCCCGGACGCGCGCCCAGCAGCAGCACGCTGCGGCGCGACCCGTCCTGCCGGCCACCGGCGGCCGGCGTGTCCAGCAGGCGCTGCACGACATCCTTGACTTCCTGCGGCGCCACGGTCGGATCGACGAAATCGCTCACCCCGGCCCGCAACGCCGCAATGGCGCCTTCGGGTTGGCTCAGCAGTCCCACGGCCACGCGCGGAATCGCCGGCGCGATACGGGCCAGCAACCGCGCCAACTCGGCGGACTTGAACAGTTTGCCCGGCTCGTCCTCGCTCAAGGTGAAATCCAGGAAAACCACCTGGGGCTCGATCTCGGTCAAGCGCCGCCCCAATTCCTCGACCCCCGGCACTTCCTGGGTCAACATGCCCATGTCGCCCAGCGCCTGCCCCAGCTGCGCCGCGACGCCATCGCCTTTCGAACAAAACAGAAACCGGTTGCCGTTCTGCAGGCCAACCCACTCCCTGGCATGTGTCTTCATATTACTCACCGTGAAAAGCCCGGCATTTGCTGTCCGCTGGAGGACCCCATCAGGTAGTAGCCCCAAGCGTTGAACGTCGTGTCGGTCGCCTCCTGCCTGGCCCCTGGCAACGGCAATGTCACGCCGCGCGCAATAGGCCGCACCAGGCGCGGCGTCACCACGATGACCAGCTCGGTATCTTCCTGGGTGTAGTCCACGCTGCGGAAGAACGATCCGATGATGGGCAGGTCGCCCAGCATCGGCACTTTATTGACCAGCGCCTTGGTCTGGCGCGACACCAGGCCGCTGATGACAAAACTCTCGCCGTCGCCCAGTTCGACCGTGGTGTCCGCGCGCCGCGTGCGCAGGGCCGGGATCAGCGTGCTCGAGTTGGTGCCGTTGGAAATCGCGATGGCGTTGCTGTAATCCAGCTCACTGGCTTCGGGCGCCACCTTCAGCGCGATACGCTCGCGCGACAGCACGGTCGGCGTCACCGTCAGGCCGATGCCGAAGGGCTTGAACGTCACCGTGGTCGTGCCCAGGCCGCCCGCCTCCGGAATCGGCAATTCGCCGCCCGCCAGGAAGCTGGCGCTCTGCCCCGTCAAAGCCACCAGCGTGGGTTCTGCCAGCACGCGCGCCATGCCGTTGTTCTGCAAAAGACGCAGACGGGCGCTGAAGTCATTGGAGTCATAGAACAGCGAAAACCCCGACGCCAGGGCCGCGGTCTTGCTGAAGCCCAGCGGCGCGCCAAAGCCGTCGGGCGTGATGGAATTGGTGCCGCCCCACGGGCCGGCGCGGCCAGCGAAACTGATGCCCGCCTGCTTCATGACCGAGCGCGACACCTCGACGACCTTGACTTCCACCTGCACCACGCCGCCCGTGCCCGCGGTGGACACATCGACCACGTTCTTGTCGCCGACCGTGGCGGCCGCGGCGGCCACCGACGCCTGGTGCGACAAGGGCGAGTCGGCCTGGCCGGATACCACGGCCCGGTCTCCCGCCACATCAACGTTGGCACCGCCTGCCACCCCGCGCCCGGCCAGCACCTGCTGGACCGTGCCGGCCACGCGCACGTTCCAGAGCTGCGGCGCCGCGTTGGCGCCCGTCCAGACCTGCAGCGTGGTGGTGCCGGCCTTTTTGCCGTACAGCAGCAGCGAAGCCTGGCGCTTGCCCGAGGCGGGCAGCACTTTCACATCGGCCACGTCCGGGTCGCCGATGGCGATGCGGGCGGGCGCGCCGTCCAGCATGAGCGTCTGCTGGCCTTTGACGGCCACCGCGATGTCGCGGGCAGGCGTATTCAGGCCGGAGGCGGCGGGCATGGCGTTCTGCGCCGCGCCGATCGCGCCGTAGGTCATCGCTGCTGCGGCCGACAGGACGCAGATCAAAGTGGTGCGCTGGGTTCTCTTCATTTGCTGGATCTAGTTGACAGGTAAGGTCCAGCCGCGGGCGGCACCTAGCCACGCGCAGCCGCGTTTCAATAACGCACGCGCTCGGATTTGTCTCCTCGCAATATTTCCACCGTACGGCCACCGCCACCGCCGGCCGCACGGACCGGCGCGGGTTTGGCGGCAGGCGACGTGCCTTCCAGCTGCGCCAGGCTTTCCCCGGCGTAGGCGCGGTTCGGGCCGGTCAGCAACTGCGCGCGCTGCTCCGGCGTCAGGTCGGGCCGCGGCGACAACACCGCACTGCGCTGCGCGAACAACTGCGTGTCGGGCGTGGCGTCATCGCCCACCGGCCGCAAGGCCAGTTGCAGGCGACCGGCGCGGCTGGCCAGCATCAGTTCGCTGACCTGCTCGACCGGCACAGCCAGCACGGCGGTCTTGGCCGGCTGCCCGGGCGGGCCGGGCAGCGAGGATTTTTCTTCAGGACCGTCCACCGAGGCGGCGCCATAGGCCAGCACGCGGACCTGCGATTGCAGCAGGCGGGCCTGGCCGCCCTGGATCTCGACGCCCTTCTCGACCATGAAGAAGACGTCCACCAAGTCTCCCGGCGCAATCCGGTTGCCGCCGCCCACGACCTCATCCACCCCGATCGCCACGGCGCGTTCGCCGGGCTTGAGCTGGCGGCCCAGGCCTTGCGCCAGCATGCTGGGCAGCACCGGATCACCCGGGGCGATATCGACCCGGGAATAGGCCCCTTCCAGCGGGGTGCGCGAGCTGTAGCTGCCCGACAGCGCCACCTGCCATTCGTCCACCTTGAGCATTTTTTCGCCGTCGATGCGCGTGCCGGCCGGAATCGCCGTCGCCGCGACCACGACCGGATAGCGCTTGACCGGCGCTTCGGCCGGCGCGGGCGCCGTCGTCGTCGCCGGTCCTGCCGCCACGGGCGCCGGGGCCGGCGGCTCGGAAGCCAGGCGCCACGCCACGAACGCCAGCACCAGGCCCGCCGCCAACAACACGCCTGCAATGATTTTGCTCAGACTGCTCATGGTGTCCCTTGGGAAATTTGCACGATGGCTTTCGACGACAACCGGGTGGGGATCCAGTTCTTGTCCGTCCCGGGGAGCATGGCGATGAAGGCCTGGAAGGTGGACAGGACCGGCCAGGCTTGCACATTGAAGGTCATGGCGACGGTCGTGCATTGCGCCGTCTGGCCGCCTGAACCGCTCCAGGCGCAGGGTGCGCTGGTGGTGGCGCATGCCACCGTCGAGCCGTTGCCGAACACGCTCATGGCCGCCGAGCAGGCCGCGCCGGGCACATCGGCCTGGCCGGCGAACCGGGCATAGACCGCCGCCCGCGCCCCTTCGGAAGCGGCGGACGCCAGTTGCTGCTGCATCCAGAACAGCACGCCATAGCCGACGACGGCGCAGACGAACATCAGCAGCATGGTGACCGTCAACGAAAATTCGAGCGCGGCCAGGCCTCGCTGGCCGGCCTTGCGGCCGCGGAAGGTGTGGGAGCCGGCGCGCGCAACCATGTCAATTGCTCCCGTCCAGGGAATTGCCCAGGTGCACCGTGGCGCGGGCGGTCAGCACGCTGGAAGGCGGCATCAGGGCCTGCGCCAGGAACGGGAAATTCGGAATCAGGGGATTGGCGCCGTAGGGATAGCTGACCGTCACCTCGATCTGGTCGGCGGTCAGCGGCAAGCCGCTGCAGGTACCGCCGGCCGTGCTGCTGAGCGTGCCGGAGGCCCCGCAGACCGCCACCGCCACCGCGGCCGAGGACATGGAAGTGATCCAGCTGGAGCGGTCCAGCGCGATGTCGCGGCCGGCGTTGGCGCGGACCGTCAGCGAGGTGGCGCCCGGCTGCCATTGCAGCACCTTGCGGGCGCCGTCCTGCGCGGCCAAGGTCACGGAATGCTGTGCGGTGAAGACCAGGGCATACGTCAGGATCGCGTAGAACACCAGGAAAAACACCACGAATACCAGTCCGAATTCCATGGAATAAGCGCCGCGCTGAGCGCCGCGGCGCCCAGATAGGTGCCGTACGGAATCTGGCGGGCCCGCAGCGGCAGCGCCCAGCTTCGGGAGATGTAGAGATAGAGCAAGGCATGCAGCCCGGCCAGGATGCTCGCGAACACCAACGTCAGCACCAGCGGCGCAAAGCCCACCAGCAGCCCCAGCACGGCGATCGCCTTGACGTCGCCCGCACCCATCAGGCGTTTGATCCAGAGTGGAAAGAACGGCAACGCCAGCGCGAAGCCGGCCAGCGCCATGGGCCAGCCGGCCCAGCGCGGCGGATAGGCCCAGGCCGGCGCAAGCCAGGCGGCCAGCAGCCATAGCACCTGCCCCGCGAATCCCGCGACGATGAGCGTGTTGGGGACGCGGCGATAGCGCAGATCGGTGTAGATCAACGCCAGATTCCAGCATGCGAACAACAGCCACCACAGCACTTCCCCTGGATACAAGGCAGGACCTTCTGACGGTTTCGGTTTGAACTACCAGGTGCCCGCTCAGTGGGACACCGTCTCCTTCATTCGACTGGCTGGCAATACGTATTCATGCAGTACGCTACGAGCCAATGCGCCCAACGCCGTCAATCCGCGACCGCCCAGGGCCGTCGCGCGGGTAGTGTTGTCAACATCGGCTCTGCGCCAAGCGGGTGGCAGGCCCGGCCGCACGGGGCTGCCTGGCATGCGCCAGGCGCGCCGCCGCGGCCGGAACCTTCGGCGTCACTTGGACGCGTTGGCGAGCTTGGCCTGCAGCGACGTGAACAGGCCGCTTAGCGCGCCCGTGAATGTCGCCAAAGCCGCTACCAGCGCCACCGCGATCGTGCCCGCGATCAGCCCATATTCCAGGGCGGTAATACCTTCTTCGTCGTTCCAGAACTGCGCAAGTTTCGCTTTCATGTCGAGCTCCTAAGGTCTCGCTGGATAATTGGGCCCCGCCGCAATGGCGGCGCCCCCTAGACCCGGTGCAGCCGACGCGCTGGCGTGTTCCTAACCCGCGCGCCTTCCGGGGACCTGCTAACCCGGTCCCAGCGTGGAACCAGGTGTTCTGCCCGGCTCCGCCACGGGAGCCGATTCAATGATCGAGTCGATGCGTTGCGCCAGGCGTGCGCGGAAACGGCGCGAGGCGCGCTGCAACTGCCAGCGCATGACCAGCAAAATGGCGGCCGACAGCGCGAAGGCGATATACGGCAGCATCACTCCACCGATCTGCATGCTGGAAAAATCGCGTGGCGTGGTGCAGACAACCGTGCCGGCAGCCGCGCCCGTGTAATGCATGCCACACACCGCAATCGCCATCAAAACGGCTGCCGCGGCGCGCTGATACTCATTCTGCGTATTGAAAGCCAGCCACAAAGCGGCTGACGCGGCAATTACCGCTATCAATACCGATAAAACAACCATCGGCAAATTCCACATAAATACCGCGGGCATGCGCATGGCACTGATGCCGACATAATGCATGGCCGCCACGCCCAGCCCAGCCGCCAAGCCACCCACCAGGCAACGCATAAAGGTGAAGCGGTCACGGCCCACGTACCAGAAAGCCCAACCGGAAAATCCGGCGGCCACCAGGAAACTGAGCGCGGTCAAACCAACCTGATAACCCACGTCGAACGGCAATTCCTGTGCCTGCATGCCGATGAAGTGCATGCTCCAGATACCGACACCGCCCATGGCCAACGCGCCGATGATGATGTAACCGATGCGTATCTCGCCGTCCTGCATTTCGGCACGAATGCCCACCGCGGCAAGCAAGGCCACGTAGGAGCCAAGCACCGCGATCAGGAACGACAGCGCGACCAGTCCACCGTGAAAAGACAGCGGCACGATATCGCCCGGGTTCATGGACGGCCCCACTGAAGCAGCCGCTTTAACCCGCCGGGGGCCGGCCTGCATTCAACGAATGTCTTGCGGTCATCCTGGTCCATCGACGGACTCCCGATAGCCTGTAAAACCCGATGTGTTTTGAAACGTTTATATAGTCTTATCTATTAACAATTAATACACATCAGGGTTTATACCAGTATTCGCAACACTGCGACAGCTTACTTGTAACGAATACTCGGAAATTCGAAGGCGTCTTTTTTTTGCATACCGGTAAACCCTGCAATTCCGGATGCCGGGATTGCCTTGTATTTCACTATGTTGTTATATCCACGTGTCCGTCCAGTCACAATGAAATAATTTGTCATTGCCTTGGCGCGCTGGCAACATACCGCCTGAGCGGTGCGCAACCGGCTTAACTTATATAGCGTCCCCGTATATTCAGAAGCTATTCAGGCATTTATCGAATGGTGTTTTAACGGCGCCTGCGGCAAATGAGAGACAACAAGGCATGAGACGTACGCTTCCCGCAACTCCGCTTTACCTCGCCCTGATCTGCACGCTCGCCGCAATGGGCACGGCACGGGCCGACGGTCCGCTACGGGGCAACCCCGTCGACGCCATGCCGCAGATCGAGCGGCCGCCCAACGCCACGCAGCCCCCGCCCGTCGTCCAGACCGCCACCCCCGAACAACTGGCCTTGCAGGCGCGGCTGGCGCAGCGCATCGTGCCGCAGCATTTCGACGTGACCGGTGTGCATGCAATACCGTTCGAGGAGGTGTCTGCCTTGCTGGCGCCGTTGTCGGGCAAGGAGATCAGCCTGGGCGAGCTGGTGCAGCAGGTGGACAAGATCACGCAGCTTTACCGCGACCGCGGCTATCCGCTGTCATTCGCCCTGGTGCAGAACCAGACTTTCGCCAACGGCCTGGTGGTCGTGACGGTGGTCGAAGGTTTTATCGGCACGGTGCGCATCGAAGGCGACATCGGCAATGCGCAGGACCGCCTGGAATCACTGGCCGAGCCGCTGAAGGAAGAAAAGCCGCTCAAACAGGCCACGCTGGAACGGGTGCTGAATCTGATGCGGACAGTGCCGGGGG
>NZ_JAELTJ010001224.1 GCF_016428805.1 Achromobacter sp. ASV32 | reverse complement strand
CCCCCCCCCCCCCCCCCCCCCCCCCCCCCCCCCCCCCCCCCCCCCCCCCCCCCCCCCCCCCCCCCCCCCCCCCCCCCCCCCCCCCCCCCCCCCCCCCCCCCCCCCCCCCTTTTTTAATGATCCGGCGCCCACCGAGATCTACACAACCGCATCGTCGTCGGCAGCGTCAGATGTGTATAAGAGACAGACGTGAAGTTCTTGTTGGTGGCGTCGTACGTGTAGGTCGTGGCGCCTGCACCGGTACCGACGGTGACGGTGTTGCCGCCTTGCAGCTTGCCGAAGACTTGGTCAGCGGTCGCGGCAGCGTGCGTGGT
>NZ_JAELTJ010001223.1 GCF_016428805.1 Achromobacter sp. ASV32 | reverse complement strand
GCCTGGGCGCGGACGGCTACGAAGCGGCACTGCGTTACGCAGTGCGGCACTGATCTCGCATCAACTCACCGCTTTTACATCTTATATGGCGCGAACCCGAACACCGGGACGTTGCCGACACTATCTCTGTCTCTTATACACATCTGACGCTGCCGACGACGATGCGGTTGTGTAGATCTCGGTGGTCGGCGGATCATTAAAAAAGGGGGGGGGGGGGGGGGGGGGGGGGGGGGGGGGGGGGGGGGGGGGGGGGGGGGGGGGGGGGGGGGGGGGGGGGGGGGGGGGGGGGGGGGGGGGGGGGGGGGGGGGGGGGG
>NZ_JAELTJ010001222.1 GCF_016428805.1 Achromobacter sp. ASV32 | reverse complement strand
CCCCCCCCCCCCCCCCCCCCCCCCCCCCCCCCCCCCCCCCCCCCCCCCCCCCCCCCCCCCCCCCCCCCCCCCCCCCCCCCCCCCCCCCCCCCCCCCCCCCCCCCCCCCCCCCCCCTTTACACGCAGACGACGGCATACGAGATCGGTTATTAGGTCTCGTGGGCTCGGAGATGTGTATAAGAGACAGCTGCCCAACCGCTACTTCCTGCACGCTGGCGGCTGGTACGCCCGCATCGGCGGCCTGGCCGCGCTGCGCCCGGGGCAGGAACGCATGCTCACGCCGCTGCCCCTGGTACACATGAACGCCATGGCCT
>NZ_JAELTJ010001221.1 GCF_016428805.1 Achromobacter sp. ASV32 | reverse complement strand
CCCCCCCCCCCCCCCCCCCCCCCCCCCCCCCCCCCCCCCCCCCCCCCCCCCCCCCCCCCCCCCCCCCCCCCCCCCCCCCCCCCCCCCCCCCCCCCCCCCCCCCCCCCCCCCCCCATTTTCAAGCAGACGACGGCATACGAGATCGGTTATTAGGTCTCGTGGGCTCGGAGATGTGTATAAGAGACAGGCTTTGGGTATAGCGGATTTTGCCGCCGTCGGCAAAGTTGTCTTCTTCGCTGCCCGGGGTCAGGCCCAGGTACTGTTCGCCCAGCAGTCCCGACGTGAGAATGGCCGCGGAAGAGTCCTTGGGGAAC
>NZ_JAELTJ010001220.1 GCF_016428805.1 Achromobacter sp. ASV32 | reverse complement strand
CCCCCCCCCCCCCCCCCCCCCCCCCCCCCCCCCCCCCCCCCCCCCCCCCCCCCCCCCCCCCCCCCCCCCCCCCCCCCCCCCCCCCCCCCCCCCCCCCCCCCCCCCCCCCCCCCCCTTTTCAAGCACACGACGGCATACGCGATCGGTTATTAGGTCTCGTGGGCTCGGAGATGTGTATAAGAGACAGGTATCAGACCGAGCAGCGCGGCAGGCCAGACAAGCGTGTCCTGCGCCACATGCGAAAGCAGCCACAACAGCAATGCCGTTGCGAACAGCTTGATCAACTCACCAGAGAGAAAGGTAAAGGGACTGGC
>NZ_JAELTJ010001219.1 GCF_016428805.1 Achromobacter sp. ASV32 | reverse complement strand
CCCCCCCCCCCCCCCCCCCCCCCCCCCCCCCCCCCCCCCCCCCCCCCCCCCCCCCCCCCCCCCCCCCCCCCCCCCCCCCCCCCCCCCCCCCCCCCCCCCCCCCCCCCCCCCCCCCCCTTTACACGCACAAGACGGCATACGAGATCGGTTATTAGGTCTCGTGGGCTCGGAGATGTGTATAAGAGACAGGCCCTCATTGGCGCTGGGCGCAAGCTTTTGCAGCCCGGCGTTGGCGATGCGGGTAGGGCATTCGCGGGTCGTGTCGGCGCCGGGTGCGCCGCTGCAAGCGCTGGTCGGGTT
>NZ_JAELTJ010001218.1 GCF_016428805.1 Achromobacter sp. ASV32 | reverse complement strand
CCCCCCCCCCCCCCCCCCCCCCCCCCCCCCCCCCCCCCCCCCCCCCCCCCCCCCCCCCCCCCCCCCCCCCCCCCCCCCCCCCCCCCCCCCCCCCCCCCCCCCCCCCCCCCCCCCCTTTTTCAAGCAGCAGACGGCATACGAGATCGGTTATTAGGTCTCGTGGGCTCGGAGATGTGTATAAGAGACAGGATCATCCCTGGTCGATGGCCTTTCTGCCCGAGGGCGGCGTGCTGATCACCGAACGGCCCGGCAACCTGCGGCTGTTGCGCATACCCGGCGGCCTGTCCAAGCCGTTGACCGGCGTGCCCAAGGTGG
>NZ_JAELTJ010001217.1 GCF_016428805.1 Achromobacter sp. ASV32 | reverse complement strand
CCCCCCCCCCCCCCCCCCCCCCCCCCCCCCCCCCCCCCCCCCCCCCCCCCCCCCCCCCCCCCCCCCCCCCCCCCCCCCCCCCCCCCCCCCCCCCCCCCCCCCCCCCCCCCCCCCCCCTTTCCAACCAGAAGACGGCAAACGAGATCGGTTATTAGGTCTCGTGGGCTCGGAGATGTGTATAAGAGACAGCGGTTGGGGCGCTGCGCGCCGGCGCCCACGCCGAACAGCTGGGTCAGCGCTTCACGCGCCCGCTGCAGGTCGGATTCCGTGCGGCCGCTGAGCAGTTCGCGGATCAGCAGCCAGTCGGGCGATTCG
>NZ_JAELTJ010001216.1 GCF_016428805.1 Achromobacter sp. ASV32 | reverse complement strand
CCCCCCCCCCCCCCCCCCCCCCCCCCCCCCCCCCCCCCCCCCCCCCCCCCCCCCCCCCCCCCCCCCCCCCCCCCCCCCCCCCCCCCCCCCCCCCCCCCCCCCCCCCCCCCTTTTTTAATGACCCGGCCACCACCGAGATCTACACAACCGCATCGTCGTCGGCAGCGTCAGATGTGTATAAGAGACAGGTTCGCGCACGCCGTCCTTGCGGCTGACCAGGAAGACCTCGTTGAATCGCGCGCGTCCGGCGGCCACGACCGCATCGATATGCGGGTCGCTTTGCGGGGTGTACATGGTGGCCGCGCTGGGTACTTC
>NZ_JAELTJ010001215.1 GCF_016428805.1 Achromobacter sp. ASV32 | reverse complement strand
GGTTGCGCGCCATCGTGCCGGGTTTTGCCTATGATGAAGGTAGGCCACGGCAAGAAAGGCCATGGCACACAGCCCTGGCGGAAAGCCCAGCCTTTCGGAGACCGTCATGCATCCCAGCACCAACACCTGTCTCTTATACACATCTCCGAGCCCACGAGACCTAATAACCGATCTCGTATGCCGTCTTGTGCTTGTAAATGGGGGGGGGGGGGGGGGGGGGGGGGGGGGGGGGGGGGGGGGGGGGGGGGGGGGGGGGGGGGGGGGGGGGGGGGGGGGGGGGGGGGGGGGGGGGGGGGGGGGGGGGGGGGGGGGGGG
>NZ_JAELTJ010000136.1 GCF_016428805.1 Achromobacter sp. ASV32 | reverse complement strand
CACGCAGGGCCCAGGCATAGAAGCGCCGCAGCGCGGCCAGCCGCCGGTTGGCGGTGGTGGCGCGGGTTTCCTCGTGGCGGAAGGCGAACCAGGCTTCGATGTCGCCCTTGTCCGCGTCGGCCAGCGCTTTGGCCGGGCCGGCCGGCAGCGCGGGGGCCGAGGCCGCGTCGCCGTAGCGGTCGGCCATCTCGCGGGCATAGGCCTCGGGGTCTTCCAGCCAGCGCGCGAAACCCGTCAGGTCGCGGCGATAGGCCGCCAGCGTGTTGGCCGACAGGCCGTCTTCGAGCCAGACGGCGTCGATGAAGGCGTCGATGTCGGGCTGCGAAGCGAGCGATGGACGGGGTGCTGGCATGGCGGGGACAAAGGACAATCAGCGCAACAACGCGAGAGACGGCGCCGGACCGGTATCAAGCGCGGATCTGAGGGATTGGCGACATTCTACGGCGATCTCAGCGGCCGGCCACCGCCGCGGCCGCCGACTTCAGCCACGTCTCGAACAGCTTCAGGGCATCGGACCGTTCGCTGCGTTGCGGATAGCCGAAGTAGTAGCCCTGGCTGACCGTGAGCGCCTGCGGCACCGGCATGGCCAGCGTGCCCTGATCCAGCGCGGGTTGCGCCAGGAAGCGCGGCATCAGGCCGACGCCCAGGCCCGCCTGCACCGCGGCCATCACCATGGTGAACAGCTCGTAGCGCGGCCCGCCGGCCGCCTGGGGGCCGTACAGGTAGTTGTGGGCGCCGTACCACTGGCGCCAGGCGTCGGGGCGCGAACTCAGGTGCAGATGGGTCATGCCCGCCAGGGCACTGGCGCCTGCCTCGGTCACCCGCGCCGCCAGCGCCGGGGCGCACACCGGCACCAGCTCGCGCTCGGGAAACAGCAACACGCCCTGGGTGCCCGGCCACAGGGTGTCGCCGTGGTACAGCGCGCCGTCGAACGGCTGGTCCTTGAACTGGAATGGCAAGGTGCGCACCGACAGGCTGACGGTGATGTCCGGCTGTTCGCGCTGGAAATCGGCCAGCCGCGGGATCAGCCAGGTGGTGGCCAGCGTGGGCACTACGGCGATGTGGATGCTGCGGCCCATGCCCGTGCGGCTGACCAGGCCGAAGGTGTCTTTTTCGATCTGGTCCAGGTGATGGCGGATGCGTCCCGCGTATTCGGCGCCGTGATCGGTGAGCACGATGCGCCGCCTGACCCGGGTGAACAGCTGCACGCCCAGCCTCGCCTCCAGACTGGCCACCTGGCGGTACACGGCGCTATGGGTCAGCGACAGCTCTTCGGCCGCCCGCGAAAAACTGCCCAGGCGGGCCGATGCCTCGAACGCCTGCAGGGCGGTCAGATTGGGAATGCCGTTTCTCATGGAGCGGGAACCGCCTGGAAAGTACCGGTGAAAACCCGGGAAAACCCGCGGCCCGCTTGACGCGGCGCAGCATCGGGGGTCGTGCCGGAGGGTCACTACATTGTGCAATTTTATCAATTGCCTTGTGCGATCAAGGAACATTATGCTCGGGTGTCCTAACCTCGGCTCACCACGTCCCCCCACCATGTCCCAGCAAGCATCCCGCCTCGGCGGCCACATCCTGGTAGACCAGCTGGTCGCCCAGGGCGTCAAACACGTTTTCTGCGTTCCCGGCGAGAGCTACCTGGCGGTGCTGGATGGTCTGCATGACGCCGACATCAAGGTCACGGTCTGCCGCCAGGAAGGCGGCGCGGCCATGATGGCCGACGCCCACGGCAAGCTGACCGGCGAACCCGGCATCTGCATGGTGACCCGCGGCCCGGGCGCGTCCAACGCGCTGGCCGGCGTGCATATCGCCAAGCAGGACTCCACCCCGATGATCCTGTTCGTGGGCCAGATCGAGCGCGGCATGCGCGAGCGCGAAGCCTTCCAGGAAATGGACTACCGCGCCGTGTTCGGTACGCAGGCCAAATGGGTCACCGAAATCGACCAGGTCGAACGCATTCCCGAGCTGATCTCGCGCGCCTTCCACATCGCCACGTCGGGCCGTCCGGGCCCCGTCGTGATCGCCCTGCCCGAAGACATGCTGGTCGAAGCCGCCCAGGTGGCCGACGCCCCGCGCTACGAAGTCATCGACGCCGCGCCCACGGCCGGCCAGCTGGCCGACCTGGAGCAATTGCTGGCGCAGGCCCGCAACCCCGTCGCCATCCTTGGCGGCACCCGCTGGGACGCCCGCGCGGTGCAGCAGTTCGCCGATTTCGCGCAGCGCCACGCGCTGCCCACGGCGGTCTCGTTCCGCCGCCAGATGCTGTTCCCGGCCGACCACCCCTGCTTCATCGGCGACGTCGGCCTGGGCATCAACCCGGCGCTGCTCAAGCGCGTGGCCGATGCCGACCTGGTGCTGCTGGTGGGCGGCCGCATGTCGGAAAACCCCAGTCAGGCCTATACCCTGTTCGATATTCCCGTGCCCAAGCAGAAGCTCGTGCACGTGCACCCGGATGCCGGCGAACTGGCCCGCGTCTACCGCCCCACACTGGGCATCAACACGTCGCCGGCCTCGTTTGCCGCCGCGCTGGCCGGCCTGAAGGCGCCCGCCAAGCCGGTGTGGGCCGAAGGCACGCAGGCGATGCGCGAGTCGTACCTGAAATGGAGCGATCCCGCCGCCATCACCACGCCGGGCGCGCTGCAACTGGGCCAGGTCATGGCCTATCTGGAAAAGACCCTGCCGGCCGATGCCATCATGACCAACGGCGCCGGCAACTACGCCACCTGGCTGCACCGCTTTCATCGTTTCACGCGCTACGGCACGCAACTGGCGCCGACGTCGGGCTCGATGGGTTATGGCTTGCCGGCGGCCGTGGGCGCCAAGCGCGTCTGGCCCGACAAAACCGTGGTCTGCTTCGCCGGCGACGGCTGCTTCCTGATGCACGGCCAGGAATTCGCCACCGCCGTGCAGTACGACCTGCCCATCGTCGTGGTGCTGATCGACAACGGCATGTACGGCACCATCCGCATGCACCAGGAAAAACACTACCCCGGCCGCATTTCCGCGACCGAGCTGAAAAATCCGGACTTCGCCGACTACGCGCGCGCCTTTGGCGGGCACGGCGAACGCGTCGAAACCACCGAGCAGTTCGGCCCGGCCTTCGAACGCGCCCTGGCCAGCGGCAAGCCGGCGATCCTGCACTGCTTCATCGACCCGCAGACCATCACGCCGTCCACCACGCTGGACAAGATCCGCGACGCCGCACTCAAGACCCAGCACTGATCCCCGACGCCGCGGCAGGCCGCCCCGCGGCGCGCAAGCGCGCGTCGTGCAAACCCCGGCTTGCCGCCCGAATTATTTTAGGTTTAAACTTTCCTGATTCCGAAAACGGAAATCCATAGCGGAGACCCAGCATGTCCTCGAATCCCTCTTTCCATTGGCAAGACCCCCTGTTGCTGGACCAGCAGCTCACCGAAGAAGAACGCATGGTGCGCGATGCCGCCCACGCCTATTCGCAGGACAAGCTGGCCCCGCGCGTGCTGAACGCCTTCCGCAACGAAAAGACCGACCCGGAGATCTTCTCCGAAATGGGTGAGCTGGGCCTGTTGGGCGCCACCATCCCCGCCGAATACGGCGGCGCCGGCCTGAACTACGTCAGCTACGGCCTGATCGCCCGCGAAGTCGAACGCATCGACTCGGGCTACCGCTCGATGATGAGCGTGCAGTCCTCGCTGGTGATGGTGCCCATCAACGAATTCGGCAGCGAAGCGCAAAAGCAGAAATACCTGCCCAAGCTGGCCCGCGGCGAATGGATCGGCTGCTTCGGCCTGACCGAACCCAACCACGGCTCCGACCCCGGCGGCATGGAAACGCGCGCCGTCAAGACGGCCGACGGCTACAAGCTGTCCGGCAACAAGATGTGGATCACCAACTCGCCCATCGCCGACGTGTTCGTGGTGTGGGCCAAGTGCGTGGGCGGTGAATTCGACGGCAAGATCCGCGGCTTCATCCTGGACAAGGGCACCAAGGGCCTGAGCGCCCCCGCCATCCACGGCAAGGTCGGCCTGCGCGCCTCGATCACCGGTGAAATCGTCATGGACGAAGTGGAAGTGTCCGCCGACCAGATGATGCCGGGCGTGTCCGGCCTGAAGGGTCCGTTCACCTGCCTGAACTCCGCCCGCTACGGCATCGCCTGGGGCGCCATCGGCGCCGCCGAGGCCTGCTGGCACACCGCTCGCCAGTACACGCTGGACCGCAAGCAGTTTGGCCGCCCCCTGGCCGCCAACCAGCTGATCCAGAAGAAGCTGGCCGACATGCAGACCGAAATCACGCTGGCCCTGCAAGGCTGCCTGCGCCTGGGCCGCATGAAGGACGAAGGCACCGCCGCCGTCGAAATCACCTCCATCATGAAGCGCAATTCCTGCGGCAAGGCGCTGGACATCGCCCGCCTGGCCCGCGACATGCTGGGCGGCAACGGCATCTCCGACGAGTTCGGCGTGGCCCGCCACCTGGTGAACCTGGAAGTGGTCAACACCTACGAAGGCACCCACGACGTGCACGCCCTGATCCTGGGCCGCGCGCAGACGGGCATCCAGGCGTTCTATTGATTTGATGTGCAGTACCCCGCGCGGACGGAGCCCGGCTCTGCTCCCGATGCGCGGTTCGCCGGCGAGGCGAAGATTGGGCGCCCCTTTCGAGGGGCGTTTTTTTTTCCTGCCAGTGGCCGGGCGGGCGTGAGCCTGGGGTCATCGAACAGTGATCCGCGCTCGGATGGACTGCGCGCCAGCCTGAAGTTCCAGAAACCTAGGGTTATCAGGAACTAGCCGAGGCCAGGGCCTTGCCGTACGCTTTGCGGCATTGGCCTGGTGCCGGCCCGCTACATCCGCCTGCCCGACCCCGGATTTTTCGTCACGACCAGGAGTCGCGCATGTTGGGCAGTCCCTCAATCCGCCTGTGGGCGGGCATCGTCATCGCCGTTGCCAGCCACGGCGCATTCGCCGTTACCACCCTCACCATGACCACCGAGTACCCGGCCACCTCGATGCCCGGGCAAGGCGTGTCCACCTTTGCCGATCTGGTGCGCGCCAAGAGCGGCGGCCAGGTGATCATCGACACAAGCTTCGACGCGGCGCGCGGCATCAAGTCGGGCGACATGATCGATGCCGTGCAGGCGCGTAAAGTCGATGCCGGCGATGCCTTCGCCGGCGCGTTGGCTTCCAAGTACCCGCTGTTCGGCGTCTCGTCGCTGCCGTTCCTGGCAGACTCGCTGGTCAAGGCGCGCGCGCTGAACAAGTCCGCCCGCCCCGCCTACGAAAAGCTGCTGGCCGCGCATGGCCAGAAGCTGCTCTACACCACGCCCTGGCCCGCCTCGGGCATCTGGTCCAAGGACAAGGTGGACAGCGTCGCGGCGCTCAAGGCCCTGAGCATCCGCACCTATGACGCGACATCGCAGGACGTGATGCAGAAGGCCGGCGCCCGCGCGCAGAACATTTCGTTCGCCGACGCCATGCCGCGCATCGCCTCGGGCGAGGTCAACGCGGTGCTGTCGTCGGGCGACGGCGGCGCCGGCCGCAAGCTGTGGGAGCACCTGCCGCGCTTTGCCGAGATCAACTACGCCATGCCGGTGTCGGTGGCCACGATGAACCTGCAGGCCTACCAGGCACTGGACGCGAAATCACGCAAGGCGATCGACCAGGCCGCCGCCCAGACCGAGGCCGAGCAATGGAAGCGCATCGAAGGCCGGCTGCAGCAGAACTACGCCAACATGCGCAAGAACGGCGTGACGATCGATACGGCGGTGCCGATGCCGGTGAGAAAGGCGTTGAAGGATGCCGCGGCCCATTCGGTCAAGCAATGGGAGGCCGCGGCGGGGCCGGATGGGGTGAATATTCTGAAGGCGATGCGGCGGCCGTAGGCGCCAGCCATCGTCCTTCTTTCATCAACCCTTTACCCGCCAGACGAGTACCCGCGACTGCACCGGGCTGACGACGTAGGAGGTGGAGGCGGCACCTCCGCCGTCAACTGACGGCGACACGCCATGCGTCCCCGTGCGCACCACGACGTCGCCGCCGTTGAGTTGACTGGCACGGGTGCCAAACGAGCGGCCGCCGCCGGAGGAATCGGTGAACCAGCCCGTGCTCGCCCAGCCATCGCCATACATCAGTTGCGCCTCGCAGATCAGATGCGAGCCGGGGAAGGGATTGGGAAGCATGTAGCGCATGTTCGCGGCAAGCGGGGCCGGCGTTGCAGCACTGCCGCCATTGGGATAGAGAATGGCGAAGGCGATCTGCGTCTGGAATGCCGCATTCAGCGTCGAGTGGTCGCTGGCCAATTGCGCGGCGTCGACGTTGCCGGCATTGACGACACCACCGAATAGTTTCACGACCCAGCAGCCCGTGGCGTTCAGCGGGCGATTCTCGCTAGCCGTGCGCACGCTCAGCGAGTTGTCGAACCTCAACGTATCCCCCGCCGTACTGACTGGGTATGTCGGGGAAGTCCGCATCACACGATCCCCCTGCCGGCTACCACCGAAGGAGCCCGAGCCCGGGCCGCTGATCACGCCGTAGGTAAGCGCCTGCTCTGCGGCGATCAACTGCATCGCGTCGCGCTGGATCAATCCGTCCTTGCCAGCCGACAAGGCGCCATCGCCTCGCAAGACCAACGCACCCAACGATCCGAGAGACTTGCCGTTCAGATCCGGCACACGCAGCGTGGTCGAGCCATCCCCCGTCGTATAACTGGCCCGCGCCGTCGCGTCACTTTGCCACGTCGCTTCAGGCACCAGCGGGAAATTGCCTGCTTGCACGCTGGCCCACATATCCGGATACGTGGCCCGGCTGATCGTCTGCCCATCCAGCGGCGCCCAGCCGGCGGGAATGGCCGCGCGGCTCGGCCACCAGGACACGAAGCCCAGCGGGATACTGTCGATCGGCGGCAGTTGTGCGAATGGCACCTTCCCTTCGGCGCCCAATGTCGCCACGCCGCCGGGCTGGCCTTTCTGAGCCAGTGGCACGGCATCCTGCACGGCGGGCAGCTGTGCCGCTGGCACGCGACCGTCGGCGTCCAGCGTCGGCACGCCGCCGGGACGGCCCTTGTCCGCGGCAGGAATCAACGCGGGCAGTTGACCCGCGACAATCCGGCCGTCCGCAGCCAACGTGGCCACCCCATTCGGCTGCGCCTTCTCAGCGGCGGGGATCAGATCGGGCAATTGCGCCGGCGCGATCTTGCCGTCCGCGGCCAGGGTGGCTACGCCACCAGGCTGGCCTTTCTGTGCCAGCGGCACGGCTGGCTCGGCCACGGGCAGGAAGTCCACCGGAACCCGGCTGTCTTCATCCAGCGGGGCCACGCCGCCGGGGGCCGCCTTTTGCGCCAGCGGAATGGCCGGCTCGGGCAGATGCGTCGCAGGCACCTTGCCCGAGGCATCCAGCGGCGTCACGCCGCCCGCCGCGCCCTTTTCGGCAGCCGGAATGGCAGCATCGGCCTTGCGCTGCGCGGCGGCCGCCGCGACTTCCACGGAATCGACGCCGCTACGGGTCTTGGTGAAGTTCTCGTTCACGACGACCATGGCATCGCGCAAGGTATCGCCGGTCTGGTCGTTCGGCGCCTGGCCGACCTTGATGGGTTTGAGGATTTGCATGAGGGTCCTTGAATGTGCTGGCGGCCGTGGCGCCGCGCAAAGAAAAGCCCACTGGAAAGTGGGCATGGAAGCGAGTCGAATGACGACTGACGATGCCGCCGGGCCTGAGAAGACCGTCGCTCGACTCAGCGGTATTCCTTCCAGCTGATCAGCTTGTTGGAATTTTTCAATCCCGCCGCCGTGATTCGATAAGTGGCGCCGGCCGGCACGACGCCCGACACGGCCAATTGCGCGCCCGAACCGGAATAGGCACTGGTCGACGCATAGCCTTCCGCGACAACCAAAGCCATGCTGGCGCCGACCGCCTCGGATTCACCCCATCCGTACACGACAATGGGACGCCCCGTGTTGTTCACATAGTTCGTGCCAAGGACGCGTTGCGTCGTCAAGACTTGCAGGGTCTGCTCGACACCCAGGACGGCGCCAAGCTGGGCTTTCAGCGTCTGCATTTCTGCATTGACCAGCGCCAGATCGCTGGCCAGGCGCTGGGCGTCTAGCTGACCAGCGTTCACTGCCGCGCCGGCCAACTTCACCACCCAGCAGCCGGTGGCATTCAACGGGCGGTTCTCGTTGGCTGTACGCACGCTCAACGCATTGTTGAATCGCAGCGTATCGCCGGCCACCGTGGCCGGATACGATGGGGAGGTTCGCTCCGCACGGTCCCCCTGCCGGCTGCCGCCAAACGCACCGGATCCTGCCCCACTGATCACGCCATACGCCAGTGCCTGCTCGGCAATGATCGACTGCATCGCATCACGCTGAATCAAACCCGTGGAGCCCGCCGACAGCGCCCCATCCCCTCGCAGAACCACTGCCCCCAGCGTCCCGGCCGACTTGCCGTTCAGATCTGGCACCCGCAGCGTGGTCGAACCGTCTCCCGTCGTGTAACTGGCCCTTGCTGTCGCGTCGCTTTGCCACGTCGCCTCCGGCACCGTCGGCAAATCTCCCGCCTGCACGCTCGCCCACATATCCGGATATGTTGCCCGGCTGATCGTCTGCCCATCCAGCGGGGCCCAGCCCGCTGGGATCATTGCCCGACTTGGCCACCACGTCACGAACCCCAACGGAATGCTGTCGATCGGCGGCAGTTGCGCCGCCGGGGGCCGCCTTTTGCGCCAGCGGAATGGCCGGCTCGGGCAGATGCGCCGCAGGCACCTTGCCCGAGGCATCCAGCGGCGTCACGCCGCCCGCCGCGCCCTTTTCGGCAGCTGGAATGGCGGCATCGGCCTTGCGCTGCGCGGCGGCCGCCGCGACTTCCACGGCATCCACGCCGCTACGGGTCTTGGCGAAGTTCTCGTTCACGACGACCATGGCATCGCGCAAGGTATCGCCGGTCTGGTCGTTCGGCGCCTGGCCGACCTTGATGGGTTTGAGGATTTGCATAAAGGCCCTTGAAGACTGGACGCGGCTGTGCCGCGATATAAAAAAAAGCCCACCCGCACAATGCGGGTAGGCGATACATGGCTGGGGCGATGCCGAATGCGCAGGCCCCATGCAAAAAGCCCGCTCAGTTTCCTGGGCGGGCTTTCGGGATCAGTGGACGCAATTTGCCCACGACGGGGTCATGTTAGGGGCTGGCAGTTTCCCGGGCAAGCAAACTGCGACATGGCGACGCGGCTTGACCGGATGCGCGTGGGCGAAAGCCCGGCGGCGCAAGCACGCGCTTAATCACCCGACAAATCAAACAGGCTGGTGGCGTCCAGTTCCAGCACGCCTTCGTCGTGCTGGTTCAGCACGGTCCAGGCCCAGGTGATGATGCCCAGGTCGGGACGCGAGGACGAGGTGCGCACGCCTTGCACGCGCGCCTCCAGACGCAGTTGGTCGCCGGGACGCACCGGCGTGCGCCAGCGCACTTCGCCCAGGCCTGGCGAGCCAAAGGATTCGGAGTCGTGCAGCGCGGCATCCACCGCCATGCGCATGGCCAGCGCGCAGGTGTGCCACCCGCTGGCGATCAGGCCGCCCCAACGGCCTTGTTCCGCGCGCTTCAGATCCGTGTGGAACCACTGCGGGTCGAACTTGCGGGCGAATTCGAGAATCTCGGCTTCGGTGATGGTGACGGGACCGGCCTTGATCAGCATGCCGTCCTTGAAATCAGCGAACTTCATTGATGGACTTCCCCTCGCGATGCAATCGGCACGCCAAGGCGCATGCAGCCGCCGCGCCGCCTTGGCCGCGCCGGGTTCACCACGCCTTGACGCCCGTTTCGGGTCGATGGATCCCGACGTCAGTAGGTTTCGAAGTGCAGCCGCCCCTCGCGGCGCAGCACGTCATGCAGGATAGTCCAATCCTGCCCCGATTGCATCGTCACGTCACGCAGCGCGTCCAGCACGCCGACTTCCATGCCCTTCAATCCACACACGTAGATGCAGGTATTGCGGTCGGCCAGCAGCTCGCGCACATCGGCGGCCCGCTCGCGGATCAGGTCCTGCACGTAGCGCTTGGGCTGCCCCGCCTCGCGCGACAGGGCCAGATTGATGTCGATGAAGTCGCGCGGCAGCTTCATCAGCGGGCCGAAGTACGGCAGCTCGCGTTCGGTACGCGCACCGAAGAACAGCATCAGCCGGCCATTCTCGCCGGTTTCGATGCGGCGCCGGCAGCGCTCGGTCATGGCGCGCATCGGAGCCGAACCGGTACCGGTGCAGATCATGATGAGATTGGCGCGCGGGTGGTTCGGCATCAGGAAGGAGTGGCCGAACGGGCCGATCACCTGCACGGTGTCGTTCCTGGCCAGGTCGCACAGGTAGTTGGAACATACGCCTTTCACCGACTGGCCCTGGTGGTCTTCGGTGACGCGCTTGACCGTCAGCGACAGGTTGTTGTACCCGGCGCGCTCGCCGTCGCGCGGGCTGGCCAGCGAATACTGGCGCGCGTGCTGTGGCCGGCCCTGGGCGTCGGTACCTGGCGGCAGGATGCCGATCGACTGGCCCTCCAGCACCGGAAACGGCAGCTCGCCGAAGTCCAGCACGATGTGGTGGATGTCGCTGTCGGTGTCGGCGCCGGTGACGCGATAGTTGCCGACCACGGTGGCCGTCACGGGCGTCTTGTGGGTATAGAGGTTGACGTAGGGGTGCGCGGCGGACCAGGGCGGCACGCTGGCACCGGGCGCCGCGGACGGCATGGCCGCCACAGCGGCGCCCGACGCCGGGTCGGCGGCCGCCTCCGCCGCCGGTTGCGCGATGGCCGCGGCGTCCGGCAGGGGCTGTTCGCGCGGCAGTTCGTCCCAGCCCAGCTGGTCCTGCAGGGAATAGGCGTCGGCGCGGACCACCAGCCGCCAGTTGTCGATGGACCCGGTCGGGCACGGCGGCACGCAGGCCATGCAGCCGTTGCAGATGTCCGGGTCGACCACGTAGTTGTTGCTGTCGTGCGTGATAGCGTCGACCGGACAGGTTTCTTCGCAGGTGTTGCAGCGGATGCAGATCTCGGGATCGATGAGATGCTGCTTCAGGACGTCTACGGGCAGGGCGGCGTTCATCGCGGTCATCCGAATGCGCGGCGTGGCGGCGCGCAGCGCCGCCACGAGGCCTTAGTTGAAACGTACGTACTCGAAGTTCACAGGCTGGCGATTGACCCCCATGACCGGCGGCGCGATCCAGTTGGCGAACTTGCCGGGCTCGGTGACGCGGCCCATCAATGAGGCCACGAATTCGCGGTCTTCGGGGGTGGGCAGCCATTGGTGCCGGTGGGCCTGCCACTGCGCTTCGGACAGCACCTCGCCTTGCGGCGACATGCGGATGCCGGCCAGCGTGCCGATCTGGCGGTTGAAGGCCTTGTGCGGCACTTGCAGGCGAAAGGCGATGCCGCTCTTTTCAATCACCTTGTTCCAGCGGCCGATGCCGGCAACGGAATCGCGGATGAAGTCGTCGCGCAGCACTTCGTTCAGGGCATTGAGCATCGGCACCTCGGCTTCGCCGAGCTTGCCGTCGTTGACCGTCAGCACGCGGTAGGTGTCGTTCTTGAGCTGGTGGTCATCGGTACGCTTGCTTTCCTCGTAGCGGCCCTTCAGGCCCGAGCCGTAGAAGATGGCAGCGTTGGACGACTGGTCGGCGCCGAACAGATCGATCGTGACGCTGTAGTGGAAGTTCAGGTAGCGCTGGATGGTGGGCAGGTCGATCACGCCGGCGGCGCGCACGCTGGCCGGGTCGTCGGTCTTCAACTGGTTCATCACTTCGCAGGTGCGCTGGATGACGCGCGAGATGCCGGATTCGCCCACGAACATGTGGTGCGCCTCTTCGGTCAGCATGAATTTGGTGGTGCGGGCCAGCGGATCGAAGCTGGATTCGGCCAACGCGCACAGCTGGAACTTGCCGTCGCGGTCGGTGAAATAGGTGAACATGTAGAACGCCAGCCAGTCCGGCGTCTTCTCGTTGAAGGCGCCCAGGATGCGCGGGTTGTCCGAATCGCCTGACGTGCGCTGCAGCAGCGCGTCGGCCTCTTCGCGGCCATCGCGGCCGAAGTAGCGGTGCAGCAGGTACACCATGGCCCACAGATGGCGGCCTTCCTCGACGTTGATCTGGAACAGGTTGCGCAGGTCGTACTGCGACGGCGCGGTCAGGCCCAGGTGGCGCTGCTGCTCGATCGACGCGGGCTCGGTGTCGCCTTGCGTGACGATGATGCGGCGCAGGTTGGCGCGGTGTTCGCCGGGCACGTCCTGCCAGACGTCGCGGCCGATGTTCTCGCCGAAGTGGATCTTGCGCTGGCCGTCCTGCGGCGCCAGGAAGATGCCCCAGCGGTAATCGGGCATGCGCACGTGATTGAAGTGGGCCCAGCCGTCGGGTTCGACGCTGACCGCGGTGCGCAGGTACACGTCGAAACCGTGCGAGCCGTCCGGTCCCATGTCCTGCCACCATTGCAGATAGTTGGGCTGCCAATGTTCCAGCGCGCGTTGCAGCGTGCGGTCGCCGGACAGGTTGACGTTATTGGGGATCTTGTCGCTGTAGTTGATGCCTGACATTTGTCTCTGCTCCTGGTTTTCTGATGGCGGCCGCTCAGACGCGGTTCCAGTCGAATGCGGCCTGCTCGCCTTTGCCGTACAGCTTCAGCGCGCCCTTCTCGCCGGCCGCGTTGGGGCGGTTGAAGATCCAGTTCTGCCAGGCGGTCAGCCGGCCGAAGATGCGCGTTTCCATGGTTTCACGGCCGCCAAAGCGCAGGTTGGCTTCCAGTCCGGTCAGCGCGTCGGGCGACAGGGCGCGGCGCTCTTCCAGCACCATGCGGACCTCGTCGTCCCAATCGATGCTATCGGGCGCGAAAGTCACCAGGCCCAGCGCCAGCGCGTCGCGTGCCGCCAGCGGCTGGCCGGCGCGGGCGCGCACGGCTTCCAGGGGCGCGGTTTCCTCGTAGAAGCGCCGTTGCAGGCGGCTCTGGCCGTTGACCATGGGATAGGCGCCGAAGTTGGCCTCGCCCACGATCAGGCGGGCGCCGGGCTGGCCGTCGTCCTCGCTGTCCAGCATGTAGCTGCGGTCGGCGGCCAGGGCCAGCTCCAGCAAGGTGCCGGCAAAGCACGAGCCCGGCTCGATCAGGGCGAACACGCTGCGCGAAGTCACGTCCAGCCGCGCCAGCGTGCGGCGCAGCAGGCCGGCGGTCTCGCGTACAAACCAATGGCCGGCGTGGCGCTGCAAGGCGGCGTCGGCCGCCAGCACGGCCTGGGCATCCCCTTCGGTCTTGAAGATCCACGTGCCGATATCCAGCTCGTTGGTACGCAGATAGAGAATGGCGTCGTCCAGTTCACGCGCCATCTGCAGCGGCCACCAGGCGGCGCCCGCGGCCAGGATGGCCGGCAGCTCGGCTGGCACGGGCGCTCGGGGCGCGCGCACGGTCCAGGTGGCCTGGCGCCGTTCGCGGTCCAACCGCACATCGACGTAGCGGTAGGACAAGGCATCAGCGCTTTCCTCGCGCACCAAAGGCGTCAGGGCCACGCCCTGCTCGCCTGCAGGACGGCTGCTGCCTTCGGCCAGCGCCAGTGCGCGGGCACGCACCGCGGCCTCGAACTGGGCCGGCTTGACCACGTCGTCGACCAGGCGCCAATCCTTGGCGCGCTGGCCTCGCACACCCTCGACCAAGGTGCAGAAGATGTCGGCATGGTCGTGCCGCACGCGGCGCTTGTCGGTGACGCGGGTCAGGCCGCCGGTGCCGGGCAGGACCCCCAGCAACGGCACCTCGGGCAAGGCGACCGAGGACGAGCGATCGTCGATCAACAGGATCTCGTCGCAGGCCAGGGCCAGTTCGTAGCCGCCGCCGGCGCAAGCGCCATTGAGCGCGGCAATGAACTTCAGGCCGCTGTTACGGCTGGAGTCCTCGATGCCATTGCGGGTTTCGTTGGTGAACTTGCAGAAGTTCACCTTCCAGGCGTGCGAGGACAGGCCCAGCATGAAGATGTTGGCGCCCGAACAGAAGATGCGGTCTTTCATGCTGGTGACGACCACGCTACGCACTTCCGGATGCTCGAAGCGGATGCGCTGCAGGGCATCGTGCAATTCGATGTCCACGCCCAGGTCGTAGGAATTGAGCTTGAGCTTGTAGCCGGGACGCAGGCCGCCGTCCTCCGCGACATCCATCGCCAGCGTGGCGACCGGGCCGTCGAATGTCAGGCGCCAATGACGGTACTGCGCGGGTTCGGTGCGGAAATCGACCTTGGGGACGGTGCTGCTCATCGCGAATCTCCTCTGCATCCTGCCGGACAGGAAAAATACTGCACTACATGAATTATTGTGCAGATTAGTGCAGCGGAAAATCAGCGTCAAGCGAAAGATGCATAAAAGTGCATCTTGCACACCGGCCCGACAAACCCGCCCCGCCAAAATCGCAGGGCCGCCCATAGGCGGCCCTGCGATGGATTCCTCGACGGCGGGTTGGCTATAGCGGCAAGCCGCAGGCCTTGCGCACCTGGGTGCGCAGGCCCGCGAAGCTTTCCTCCACCTCCAGGTGGCTGGTGACCCAGGTCAGGTCGGCCTTGGCGTAGAAGGCTTCGCGCCCCGCCAGGATGCGCTTGAGGTCCGCCATGGCTTCGTTATTGCCCGACATAGGGCGGAAGTCGCCCTGCGCCATGACCCGCCCCATGTGCTCTTCGGGCGTGGCGCGCAGCCACACCGTATAGCAGTGGGCCAGCAACAGGTTCAGCGTGGCGGGCTCGGACACCAGACCGCCCGGCGTGGCCAGCACCATTTCCGGATAGATCTGGACCGCCTCCTCGAGCGCACGCCGCTCGTAACGCCGATAGGCGTTGGGGCCGTAGAGATTGTGAATCTCCAGGATGCTGCAGCCGGCCACGCGCTCGATCTCGCGGTTCAGCTCGACGAAGGGGTAGCCCAGGTCGTCGGCCAGCATCTGCCCCAGCGTGGACTTGCCGGCCCCGCGCAGGCCGATCAGCGCCACGCGCTGCGTGCGGTTGGGGCGCTGCGCGCCGGCGCCCACGCCGAACAGCTGGGTCAGCGCTTCACGCGCCCGCTGCAGGTCGGATTCCGTGCGGCCGCTGAGCAGTTCGCGGATCAGCAGCCAGTCGGGCGATTCG
>NZ_JAELTJ010001214.1 GCF_016428805.1 Achromobacter sp. ASV32 | reverse complement strand
CCCCCCCCCCCCCCCCCCCCCCCCCCCCCCCCCCCCCCCCCCCCCCCCCCCCCCCCCCCCCCCCCCCCCCCCCCCCCCCCCCCCCCCCCCCCCCCCCCCCCCCCCCCCCCCCCCCCCTTTCCAACCACAAGACGGCATACGAGATCGGTTATTAGGTCTCGTGGGCTCGGAGATGTGTATAAGAGACAGGCCATCGACTGCTTGGCGGCTTTGACCACGGCAGCCGGCTCGCGGTCGGCGCGTTCGCGGTATTCGCGCCAGGTCCAGCCGGCGGGCAGGTAGCCGTTCAGCGGATCATGCGCGCTGGTCTGGTCC
>NZ_JAELTJ010001213.1 GCF_016428805.1 Achromobacter sp. ASV32 | reverse complement strand
CCCCCCCCCCCCCCCCCCCCCCCCCCCCCCCCCCCCCCCCCCCCCCCCCCCCCCCCCCCCCCCCCCCCCCCCCCCCCCCCCCCCCCCCCCCCCCCCCCCCCCCCCCCCCCCCCCCCCTTTACACCCAGAAGACGGCATACGAGATCGGTTATTAGGTCTCGTGGGCTCGGAGATGTGTATAAGAGACAGGTCCAGGACTTGCTTTGCGGCGAGTGGCGATCGCCCCCATCGTTCAGCGAGGCCTCGAACTGGCGCAGGATGTTCTTCTGGTCGTCGCTCAGGCGCACCGGCGTTTCGACCACCACGTGGCAGTAC
>NZ_JAELTJ010001212.1 GCF_016428805.1 Achromobacter sp. ASV32 | reverse complement strand
CCCCCCCCCCCCCCCCCCCCCCCCCCCCCCCCCCCCCCCCCCCCCCCCCCCCCCCCCCCCCCCCCCCCCCCCCCCCCCCCCCCCCCCCCCCCCCCCCCCCCCCCCCCCCCCCCCCCTTTACAACCACAAGACGGCATACGAGATCGGTTATTAGGTCTCGTGGGCTCGGAGATGTGTATAAGAGACAGGTCCACGCATGATGGCGTGATCGTGGCGGTGGAAGTGCGGGACCCGGAACTGCTGGGCCAGGCGATGGTCGATACGCTCAAGGCGCATGGGGCCACTTTCTGCCTGGGGCTGCATGGCAAGATGCCA
>NZ_JAELTJ010001211.1 GCF_016428805.1 Achromobacter sp. ASV32 | reverse complement strand
GCGCGCAAGCTGCAACGGCGCGAATTGACTGCGGTGCAATTGGTGCGCGCCTGCTTTGCGCGCATCGAGCAGCGCGAAAACACCATTCATGCCTGGACGGCGCTGCAAAAGCAGGCCGCCCTGGACCTGTCTCTTATACACATCTCCGAGCCCACGAGACCTAATAACCGATCTCGTATGCCGTCTTGGGCTTGGAAAGGGGGGGGGGGGGGGGGGGGGGGGGGGGGGGGGGGGGGGGGGGGGGGGGGGGGGGGGGGGGGGGGGGGGGGGGGGGGGGGGGGGGGGGGGGGGGGGGGGGGGGGGGGGGGGGGGGGG
>NZ_JAELTJ010001210.1 GCF_016428805.1 Achromobacter sp. ASV32 | reverse complement strand
CCCCCCCCCCCCCCCCCCCCCCCCCCCCCCCCCCCCCCCCCCCCCCCCCCCCCCCCCCCCCCCCCCCCCCCCCCCCCCCCCCCCCCCCCCCCCCCCCCCCCCCCCCCCCCCCCCCCCTTTCCACGCCGAAGACGGCATACGAGATCGGTTATTAGGTCTCGTGGGCTCGGAGATGTGTATAAGAGACAGGCCCTGAAGAGCGACGCCTCGGGCTTCCTCGAGAATCCATGTCGCAAATGCCTGAAGCGGCCCCGCACTCAATTCGATTGGCTGGGGAAGAACGAGGCAGAAGTTTTTGGCGACCCCTTTACCGTC
>NZ_JAELTJ010001209.1 GCF_016428805.1 Achromobacter sp. ASV32 | reverse complement strand
CCCCCCCCCCCCCCCCCCCCCCCCCCCCCCCCCCCCCCCCCCCCCCCCCCCCCCCCCCCCCCCCCCCCCCCCCCCCCCCCCCCCCCCCCCCCCCCCCCCCCCCCCCCCCCTTTTTTAATGATCCGGCCACCACCGAGATCTACACAACCGCATCGTCGTCGGCAGCGTCAGATGTGTATAAGAGACAGGGTCGGGGTTGTAGCCGAACGACTGCGGGCCCTGGAAGCTGGCGATGGTCTTGGCCTGGCCCAGCAGCAGTTGCTTGACGATGGCGTCGCGGTCCACGGCCATGATCAGCGCGCGGCGCACGTCGCG
>NZ_JAELTJ010001208.1 GCF_016428805.1 Achromobacter sp. ASV32 | reverse complement strand
CCCCCCCCCCCCCCCCCCCCCCCCCCCCCCCCCCCCCCCCCCCCCCCCCCCCCCCCCCCCCCCCCCCCCCCCCCCCCCCCCCCCCCCCCCCCCCCCCCCCCCCCCCCCCCCCCCCTCTTTTCAAGCACAAGACGGCATACGAGATCGGTTATTAGGTCTCGTGGGCTCGGAGATGTGTATAAGAGACAGGCCTCGCCCTACGGTTTGTATTACGCGCCCGACCCCTCCAGCCAGATCGCCTGTTCGATTGGCGGCAATGTCGCGGAAAACTCCGGCGGCGTGCATTGCCTGAAGTACGGGTTGACGGTGCACAAC
>NZ_JAELTJ010000135.1 GCF_016428805.1 Achromobacter sp. ASV32 | reverse complement strand
GGCCTGATCAGCGCCACCACCGGCGACATCACGCTCGCTGGTCAACAGGTCCGCCAGGACGGCGTGCTGGTCGCCACCACCGACATCGGCACGCGCGGTGCGATCCACCTGTTGAACCGGGCCGGCGACGCCGCCGGTAGCGTCACCCTGGGCGCGGGCAGCGTGACCGCGGTGTTGCTGGAGCAGTCCGCCATCACCGGACTGGACAGCCAGCGTGGCGCCGCGATCAAGACGCTGGACGGCAAGCCCGACAACAGGATCGGCGGCGCGTTCGACAACCTGAGCACCGTCGCCGACCGCCGCGACCTGTCGCGCATCGAAATCGTGACCGGCAACCTGGCCACGTTCGAAAACGGTTCGACCACCTTGGCCACCGGCGGCCAGATCGCCGTCTCCGCCAAGAAGCAGACGGTGCTGGCCAGCGGCGCGCAGTTGGACGTGGCGGGCGCCATCGGCGTACATGTCTCGATGGAATCGAACAACCTGCAGATCAACGTGCAGGGCAACGAACAACGCGACGCGCCGGTCAACCGCGACAGCAAGCTGCTCAACAGCAACGACGTCTGGGTCGACCGGCGCACGCTGGTCAAGGTCGCCAGCGGCACCAACGGCTATGCCGGCGACCGCTGGTACACCAGCGGCGGCCTGCTCGAAGTGGGCGGCTACCTGGCCACCAGCGGCCACACCGCCGCCGAATGGCTGGCGCAAGGCGGCACCGCCACCTTCACCGGCGGCGAACTGGTGACGCAGGCCGGCTCGAACATCAACCTGTCCGGCGGCACGCTGGACGTGCAGGACGGCTACATCCGCCAGAGCTGGCTGCGCGGCGCCGACGGCCGCCTGTACGACGTCTCGCGCGCGCCCGGCGACCTGCTGTACACCGGCCTGTACAAGGGCTTTGAACAAGTGCATGCGCGCTGGGGCGAGAAAGCCACGCGCGTCTTCTACAACCCGCTCATCGCGCCGCGGGAGCGGTTTGAAAACGGCTACACCGTGGGCCGCGACGCGGGCGCGCTGGTGGTGGCCACCGCCAAGGCTCAGCTGGCCGGCCAACTGACGGGCGAGGTCTACCAGGGCGCGCGGCAGATCGATGCGCCGCAATGGGACCTGGAAGGCTACTACCAGTCGCAAACGGCCCTGGCGCGCCGTGCGCAGTTGGTGGTGGGCAGCTACACCCCCCTGTACGACGCCGCTTCCGGCATGCTGAACTGGGGCCTGACGGGCCTGGCCAAGAACGTAGTGGTGGGCGCGGGCCCGGCCGGCGTTGACGAGATCCGGCTGGACGCCGCCTGGCTGAACGCGGGCAATCTGGGCTACGTGCGCCTGGCCGGCAAGGAGCGGGTCGCGATCGACCAGGCCATGACGCTGGCGGCCGGCGCAGGCGTGGTGCTCTATGCGCCGAAGATTGACATCAACGCCGGCATCTCGGCGGCAAGCGGCCGGATCCAGGCCGGCAACATGCTGCGCCAGCTCAGCGACAACGGCCGGGTCGAGGACACCCCCGCCAAGGCTCCCGCCGGCAAGCCCACCGGCGTCACGCTCGCCAAGGGCGCCGTGCTGGACGTGGGCGGCCTGTGGAGCAACTTGAGCCTGGACCCCGCCGCCTCGCCTGGCATTGCCTACCGCAACGGCGGCTCGGTGGCCATGCGCAGCACCGGCGACGTATCGCTGGCGGCAGGCAGCGTGGTGGACGCCAGCGGCGGCGCGGCCATGCTGGCCACGGGCAAGACGCGCAACGGCCGCGGCGGCGACATCCTGCTGGAGGCCGGATCAAGCGGCGCCACCGGCGTGCTGTCGCAGCACGCCGCGCTGGCGGGTTACGGCGTGGACGGCGGCGGCAAGCTGACGTTGCAGGCCTACCAGGTGCGTGTGGTGCGCCCCGAAGCACGGAACGACGCGGCGCCGGCCGGCATGTCGGTACTGGCGGACAGTGATTTCGCGCAAGGCTTCTCGCAATACGACGTGATCGGCACGCATGGCCTGGAAGTGATGCCAGGCGCGCAGTTGCGCGTGCAGATGCCGGTGCAGCGCTATGCCGCCGGCGCCCGCGCCGCGCAAAACAAGGCCCTGGCCTTGCAGATCTGGACGCCCGCGCTGTACCAGGAAGACCCGGTCAAGAGCGTGCTGACACAACGCCGTGGCGCCAGTCTGCTGCTGCAGGCCGGCACGCTGTTGAGTTCGCCGGCCGACGTCCCCGCCACGTCGCTGGTGGTGGCCGATGGCGCGCGCGTCGAGGTCGACCCGGGCCAGCGCATCAACCTGACCGGCATTGGCCAGATCACGCTGAACGGCGTATTCAACGCCTGGAGCGGCCGCATCACGGTATCGACGGCCGCCGACACGCAAATGGAAGACCTCGCGGCGCAAGGCTCTGGCCGTTCCATCTGGGTCGGCGAACACGCCGTGCTGGATGTGGCCGCGCGCGCCGCCACCGCCGTCAACCGTGACGGCCAGGCCTATGGCAAAGTGCAGGACGGCGGCGTGATCACGCTGGGCGGCGCGATCAACATGGCCCAGGGCAAGGTGTCTGCGCCCGACGTGTTCGTGGTGCTGCGCCCCGGCAGCCGCGTGGACGCATCCGGTTCGGCCGCCACCCTGCTGGTCAACGGCGTGTCCACGGACGTGGCCAGCAACGGCGGCGCCATCGCGATCAGTTCCTCCAACGGCCTGTACCTGGATGGCCAACTGCTCGCCCGTGCCGGCGGCGCCGGCGCGGCGGGCGGCTCGCTGGGCGTGGCCCTGGACGGCCCTGCTTACAAAAGCAGTCCCATCCAGAACCGTGTCAAGGGTGCACGCAACTTCGTCCTCTCGCAAGACGCCGCCCTCGACATGCTGGCCGCCTACGGCGACGCCGCAGCAGCGGCGGACCACCTTATCTATGGCCGCGCGGCGCTGGGCGTGTCGCAAGTGGAGCGAGGCGGCTTCGGCACGCTCGACCTGCTGGTGAACGGGCAGCTTGGTTTTTCCGACGACGTCAGCCTGCGCTTGAACAACAGCCTGCGGTTGATCTCGGGTTCGATGGGCATGACGGCCGGCTCCCGGCCCACTGCCAATGTGATGCTGACCGCCCCCTATGTGCTGCTGGCCGGCGCCACCGACATCAACGCCAAGGAAGGCTACGAGCGGCCCTCGGGCCCGTTGCCGTCTGTCATCCGGACCAGCGCATCGGTGCTGCGGGTCAATGCCGGGCTGATCGACATCCGCGACAACGTGAAGTTCGACACGTTGACCACCAACCGGTCACCGTCGGGCCAAGTGATCAGTTACAGCGGCACGGGCTTTCCCATGGCCGAACTGTACAGCCAGGGCGACATCCGCATCCTGGGCGGCCTGGGCACGCTGGACCGCAGCAACCTGGCCTACACCACCCAGCTCAGCACACCGGGCAGCCTGACGCTGACCGCCGCGCAGATCTATCCGGAAACCGGGGCCGTCGCCCGCATCATCGCGGGCTTTGGCGGCAAGCGCGGGGGCCAGTCCGGCTACGAAGAAGGCAGCCGCCTCATCCTCGGGCGCAGCACCCAGGACCTTCCAGACATGCCCTACAGCGCCTTCGGCTCGCTGATGCTGGCGGCCGACATCATCGAACAGGGCGGCGTGCTGCGCGCGCCCCTGGGTCTTCTGGAGGTCGGCAAAGCCGACTCCCGCTCCGGCGTCAGCTCGCGCGTGACCCTGTTGCCGGGCAGCATCACCTCCGTCAGCGGCCGCGGCCTGGTCATGCCCTATGGTGGCACGGTGGATGGCGTCAGCTACAAATACGTGGGGCAGGACATCCGGCTGATCGGCCAAGGCGCCGGTACGCTTGATGGGCAACTCGACCGAGGCATCGCCCTGGGCGCCGAAAACGTGCGCGTCCTGGACAACGCGCTGGTGGACGTGTCCGGCGGCGGCCGGTTGCTGGGGGCCGCCTTCGTGTCCGGCCGCGGCGGCTCGACAGATGCCCGCTTCAGCCCGCTGGTGCAGATCAATGCCCAAGGCGGCGGGTTCACGCTGCCGGGCCTGGCCACCAATCCCGTCTATGCGCTGGTGCCCGGCACGCAGCCCCGGGCTGCGCCCATCGCGCCGGATGCCGGCCAGAGTCAGCCGCAAATCGGCCAGCAGGTGACCATTGGCGCCGGCGTGCCAGGCCTGCCCGCGGGCACCTATACGCTGATGCCCGCCACCTACGCGCTGATGCCCGGCGCGTTCCGGGTGGAAATCAACGGCGCGGCCCAGGGTCAGGCCAGCGCAGGCGCGCAAGCCCTGCGCAACGGCTCCTGGTCGATCGCGGGCCGCCTGGGCAACGGGGCCGCCGGCACCGCCGACGCCATCGCCAAGCAACTGCTGATCACCTCCGGCCAGGTGCTGCGCCAGTACTCGCAGTACAACGAGATGGACTACGCCGCCTTCGTGACCGCCGAGTCCATCCGTCGCGGCATTCCACGCGCCATCCTGCCCGCCGACGCCCTGACGCTGAAGATCGGCCTGGCCCGGGCCATCCCCGGGCAGGAGTTCTACTTTGCCGGCAAGGCCGACTTCTCGGCTGCCCCCGGCGGCTATGGCGGCACCCTCGCCGTGATTTCCAAGGACAGCACGCGGGACAGGGCCGAAGTGACCGCCCCCGGCGCCGGCCGCAGCCCCGGATTCGTCGGCATCTCGCTGGATGCCGGGCAGTTGAACGCCGTCAACGCCCCCCGCATGGTGCTGGGCGCCGTGCCCAGCGTGGACTACGCGAACAACAACAACCTGGTCAACATGGGCTATGCCGGCACTCACTTCGGCGGCATCACGCTACGCAACGGCGCGATGCTGCGGGCCGAGGAAATGGTGCTCGTCACCAGCGCCCCGACGCTCGGCATCGTTATCGAACGCGGCGCCGGCATCAACACGATCGGCCGCGGCCGCACGCTCTTCGATTCCTCCAACGGCTATTCCTACGGGCCCGGCCCCAGCAGCATGCTGGCCGTGTCCAACGGCTGGCTCAACGTGCTGCCCCCGGCCGAGGACCTGCCCCCGGCCGGCTCCGGACCCATCCGCATCGGCGTCTGCGGCGCGTCCGGCTGCGCGGGCGAAGCGCAGCTCTACACCGAAGGCACGCTGGCCGCCGCCACCAACAAGGCGTTCGAGCTGGACCGCTCGGCCAGCTACGGCGCACGCTACCTGACCCTGGCGGTGGGCGCCATCAATGCCGGCAGCGAACAGGCGCTGGCGGCAGCGGCCGCACGGGGCGGCCTGACCAGCGGCCTGACCCTGAACCAGTCGCTGCTGGACCGCCTGATGGCCGGCGACCAGCGCTACGGCGCACCGGCGCTGGAGATGCTGACATTGGCGGTGGCCGACTCATTCAACTTCTTCGACGGCGTAGTACTGGATACCACCGACCCCGCCACGGGCAAGTCGCGCCTGCAGACGCTGGCGCTGACCACCCCGGCCATCTATGGCTACGGCCAGGCAGGCGACGTGGCCACCATCCGCGCGGGTAACCTGATCTGGAATGGCTCCGTGATGGCGCCGGCGGCGGTCATTCCCAACGGCGCCGGCACGGGCAGCGGCCGCCTGCGGATCGAGGCCGACCGTATCGAACTGGGCTATGGCCCCTACACGCAGCCGCTCGGCGAACTGGACAATGCGCGCCTGACGTTGGGTTTTGCCGATGTCACCCTGCACGCCACCGACCGCATCACCGCCAACCACCAGGGCAGCCTGAAGGTCTATCAATCACGCGGCGCCTACGACACCGCCACCGGCTGGCAGTACAGCGGTGGCTCGCTCACCCTGGAAACGCCGCTGCTCACCGGCGAGGCCGGTTCGGTCAACCGCATCAAGGCCGGCAACGCCATCACCCTGAACCCGCTCGCCGGCACGGCCGTGCCCGCGCCGCGTGGCCTGGGCGCCGACCTGACGCTGGACGCTGGCACGGTGAACATCAACGGCCGCATCGCGCTGCCCACCGGCAAACTCGCCCTGCGCGCCGACAACGCCCTGAACCTGAATGCAGGCGCCGACCTGGACCTGGCCGGCCGTCCCGTGCTGTTTGACGACGTCATCAAGTACAGCTGGGGCGGCGACGTCACACTGGAAAGCCGCCACGGCAACGTCACACAAGCGTCAGGCAGCCGCATCGACCTGTCGGCCAAATACAACCGCGCCGGCCGCCTGACAGCCATCGCGCTGGACGCCAACGCCGGCCGCGTGGATCTGCAAGGCAGCATCCTGGGATCGGCCTCGGGCGACTACGACGCGGGCGGCTCGCGCGTGTCTTACGCCTACGGCGGCGTCGACGTTCGTGCCCAGCAAGTGGATTTCGCCGCGCTGAACCAGCGCCTGAACGAAGGCCAGGTCTACGGTTCACGCAGCTTCCAGCTCAAGCGCGGCAGCCTGGTCATCGGCGACGAAGTCCGTGCGCGCGAGGTCAACGTTTCCGTCGACGCGGGCAGCCTGACGGTCGCCGGCCGCATCGACGCCAGCGGCCCGGGCGTAGGCAGCATCCGTCTGTCGGCGCGCGATGGCCTGCGTTTGACCGGCAACGCCATACTGGACACGCACGGCACGGACCTACGCGTGGACAGCTACGGCAAGATCATCGACTCGCCCAACCGCGCCGTCGTCGAACTCAATGCCGGCCAAGGCACGCTGCAACTGGACAGCGGCGTGCGCATCGATCTGCGCGCCGGCACCGATTCGGCCCGCAACGACGGCCTGCCACGAGGCACGCTGGTACTGAACGCGCCGCGTCTGGGCGGCATCACGGGCGGCGACATTGGCATCGACGCGCGCGGCCCGCTGGACATCCGCGGCGCGCGCAGCATCGCGGTGCAAGGCGTGTGGGTCTACACCGACGCGCCCGCCGGCGCCGAGAACAACGCCGGCGGCAAGCCCTACCAGGTCATCGATCAGGCCTACTTGAACCGCCTTAACGCCGACAGCCGCGATTTCATCGACAACGCGCTAGCCAATGGCCACCTGGTCAACAGCAAACTGGCCGGCCTGCGCCCCTACGCCGATGCGCTGCACCTGCGCCCTGGCGTCGAAATCCGCAGCGCCACACCCGGAGGTGACATGGTCGTGCAAGGGGACCTGGACCTGTCGGGCATGCGCTACGCCAGCCTCAACCCGCGCACACCGCTCAACCCGGCCATCTACGGTTCGGGCGAGGTCGGCAACCTGGTCATCCGCGCCGGCGGCGACCTGCAGATCCATGGCAGCATCAACGATGGCTTCGCGCCGCCGCCCGACGTCCAGCAGGATGCCAACGGCTGGCGCCTGCTGCCGGGCTACGACTTCCTGGGCGGCGACATGATCACGCCGCATGCCGGGGTGACGCTGGCGCCCGGCACCCTGTTGCCGGGCGGCGTGGTGCTGAACTACGACGTGCCGCTGCAGGGCGCCACCTACCTCGCCGGCACCGTGCTGCCCGTGACCGCGCCGCTCGCGCAGGCGCTGACGTTGCCGGCGGGCACGGTGTTGTCCTCCGCCATCCTGAATCCGGACGGCAGCGTGGCCTACGCCGCGGGCACCGTGCTGTCCCAGGCGCTGACCCTGCCCGCGAACATGCGCTTGTCCGCTGGCTGGCGCGTGATGTCCAACACTTTCCTGGGTCCCGTCACCTGGCCCGCTGGCATTGCCCTGCCCAACCTGCCGGATGCCACGTTCCTGGCCAACCAGCTCAAACTGGCGGCCAACGTCACACTGCCGCGCGGTGGCCTGATCCCGTCCGGCACCAAGGTGCAGTTGCTGGCCGGCGTGGACTACGTAGACCTGCGTCCCGCAGTCAACGGCGTACAGGGCCAGGCCTGGGCGATCGCGCCCATGCTGCCCGAGGGCACGCAATCGTGGTCGCTGCGGCTGGCCGGCGGCGCAGACCTGAACGGCGCCGACACACGCATCACCCAGTACGGCACCGCACGCGGCAACCTGGTGCTGGCCGACAGCCACTACGGCATGTATGGCTACGACGCCCCCGGCAACTACCGGTGGAGTCAGCAGGCCGCCGACGAACTGGGCATGCCGGAACTGTTCGACGCCGTCATCGACGACCAGTTCGTCAAAGACGTGATCGGCATGAATACAGCATCGGAATTCTGCAGGACCAGCCCCGAATACTGCATCCCCAACGATCCCAGGAACTACATCGCCAAGCCCGCCACGGCCCGCTTCAGCGTGTTGCGCACCGGCACGGGCGACCTGGACCTGGTGGCCGGCGGCGACGTGCGCATGCAATCGCTGTACGGCGTCTACACCGCGGGCACGTCCACGCAGGCGCCGCGCGCCAATGACCCGTACAACCAACCACGCCATGCCGGCCCCAGCGGCCGGGTGCTGGGCGATGACAACAAGGCCTTCGACGCCTTCGTCGACGGCGGCCCCCAAAGCGTCTACCGCGCCTGGTATCCCGACGGCGGCGGCAACCTCACCATCCGCGCCGGCGCCAACCTGATCGGCGACACCATCGCCCGCCCCCAAGGCTCCTACGGGCGGCCGCTGGATACCACGGTTGCCTACAACGGCGCCGACGTGGGTAACTGGCTGTGGCGCCAAGGCTCCGGCGACGCGCCCATCGGACAGCAGCAACCCACTGCCTGGTGGATCAACTTCGGCACCTACGCGTCCATCAACGGCAACCTGCCAGGCGATGAATTGATCGGTTTCACGGGTTTCGGCACCCTGGGGGGCGGCAACCTCAGCGTGGACGTGCACGGCAACGCCGGCTTGCAGCTATCGCACGGCCTGGCGTTCGACGAGCGGCAGATCAACGGCCGCAGCCAATCCCTGGTGCTGGCGGTCGGCAGCACGGGCCGCGTGCTGGCCGACGGCAGCCTGGCCTTGACCGGCGGGGGCGACCTCGACCTGCGCGTCGGCGGCCAATTGAACCCGGCGCGGCCCATCATGTACGAGTCCACCGGCGCTGTCACCAACCTGCGCGGCCAGACGCTGCTGCGCGCCGCGTCGCTGGGTCGCCTGGATCCAATCTACGGCGTGCGGGCGGCGCGCGACGTGCGTGGTCTGGACCGCTTCCAGGCGGCCGACGCGACGCCGTCCGGCGCCATGGTCCTGAATGTGGGCGACAGCGCATTCCGCATCGACAGCCTGCGCGACCTGGCCATCGGTGCCGCGGACGACCCCGGACGCGTGCTCATGCCCGTGCTCATGCCCTATCAACAGGCTGACGGCAGGCCGGGTATCCATGGCTCCCAATCCTGGTTCTCGCTCTGGACCGCGAACAGCGCGGTGGACGTATTCTCGGCAGGCGGTAACGTGGCGCCGATCTCCTCGCCCTCGGCGGGTTACGACACCGTGGTGACCTACCCGTCGCAACTATCGGCCGTGGCCGCCAACGGCAGCATCTACTACAAGACAGCCTTCATGCTGGCTCCCGGCGCGTCGGCACGCCTGGATCTGCTGGCAGGTCGATCCATCTACGGCAGCGACGCACCGGTCGGACGCAGCAGCGCCTCGCCGGATTCCTTGGCCTCGGTCTTCAAGCCCGCATTCGTGGGCAAGGTGCCCGACCCGAACAGCAGCTCCATTCTCTGGGGGCCCACCACGCTGTCGCGGGACGGCGCCTACGGCGACCTCGTTCTGTTCGCTTTCGGGCCGGGCTCCGCGGCCACCGCCGGTCAGACCGAACCGTCACGCTTCTATGCGATGGACGGCGACCTGGTCGGCGTCACCAGCGGCCGCCTGATTCGCTTTGGCAATCCCAGCAGCATCACGGGCAGGCAATGGTATTCCGGCGGTGGCCCGGTGCGCATGCTGGCCGGACGCGATATCGTCGGCAGCGGCAGTCCGGTGGGCTCGATGGACTGGACGATGTACCCGGTCTCGTTCCTCTACAACAACAACCTGTTCATCCACGGCGACCCGCGCGACATCTCGCTGGTGCGCGCCGGCCGCGACATCATCGAAAGCAACTTCACCGTCGCGGGCCCCGGCACGCTGGAAATCAGCGCCGGCCGCAACATCCTGATGGCGGACAAGGCCGCGGTGACCAGCCTGGGCCCTGTCGTACCGGGCGACCTGCGTCCCGGCGCCGGCATCGCCGTGCAAGCCGGCCTGGGCGCCCAGGGTGCCGACTATGCCGGTTTCCTGCAGCGTTACCTGAACCCGACGCACATGGCCGACCCCAGCCGCCCTTTGACGGACCAAGGCCTGCCCTTCAAGACCTACGAAAACGAACTGTTGTTGTGGCTGACGCAGGCCTACGGCTTTGCCGGCAGCGCGGCGGACGCGCGCGCGTTCTTCGACGGCCTGGCGCCCGAGCAGCAACGCATCTTCGCACGCCAGGTCTACTTCGCCGAACTGCGCGCCGGCGGCCGTGAATACAACGACAAGGCCAGCCCGCGCTGGGGCAGCTACCTGCGTGGCCGCCAAGCCATCGCGGCGCTGTTCCCCAATCAGGACAACTACGGCGGCAGCATCACCATGTACGGCGGCGCGGGCCTGCAAACCCGCAATGGCGGCGACATCCAGGTGCTCACGCCTGGTGGCGAGCAGGTCTACGGCGTCGAAGGCGTGGCTCCACCCGCGACGGCCGGCGTGATCACGCAGGGCCGCGGCGGCATCGACTTCTATGCCCGCGACAGCATCCTGCTGGGTCAAAGCCGGGTCATGACCACCTTCGGCGGCGGCATCCTGGCCTGGTCGGCACAGGGCGACATCAACGCCGGCCGCGGATCCAAGACCACGGTGGTCTACACGCCGCCGTTCCGGCGCTACGACGCCATGGGCAACATCAGCCTGTCGCCCGCGGCGCCCGCTACCGGCGCCGGCATCGCCACGCTCGCGCCGCTGGCCGAAGTGCCGGCCGGCGACGTCGATCTGTACGCGCCGCTGGGCACCATCGATGCGGGCGAAGCCGGCATCCGCGTGTCAGGCAACGTCAACATCGCCGCGCAGACCGTGCTGAACGCCGCCAACATCAAGGCCAAGGGAGAAAGCACCGGCATGCCGGTCACCGCGGCCGTCAATACCGGCGCGCTTACCTCGGCCAGCGCCGCGGCATCGTCAGCCGTCAACGCAGCGCAGGACTCGGCGCAACGCAGCCAGAACCAGGCGCGCCAGAACCAGCCATCCATCATCAACGTGCAGATCCTGGGCTATGGCTCAGATCCGGTCGCCGGCACCTCGGCGCCCGCAACCTCCAACGCCTCGCAGGAGGTGTCTTCCTACCGCCCCAACAACATGGTGCAGGTGGTGGGCGATGGCGCGCTGACCCCGGCGCAACTGGCCAAGCTGACCAGCGAGGAACGGCAGGCATTCGGTCTGTAGACCTGCCGACAAGCCCGCGAACCGCCTGGTTCGCGGGCTTGTTCGTACAAGATTGTTTGTTGCAAATGAAGCGTAGGGAATGCCGCGGCAAGGGGCTACCGTGGGTTGGTGGCATCTCGCCGCGACAACCAAGAGGTACGCACCATGACTTTCCCCACCCGCTACCAGGCTTCGTCGAATCAACCGGACCAGAACCAGACGCCCAACAAGCAACAAGAGCAGCAAACCCAGCAGCAGAAGGAAGATGCCGCTCGCAAGCAGGCTCAAGCCGACAAGGACAAGGCCACCGCCACGTCCGGCAAGCAAAGCACCTGACGTTCTCGGCGGTCCTTTGCGGACCCGCCTACTTTTCCATGAAGTACGACGGGCACATTGCCCGCAGCGCCCGACACCCTGGCCAGGCCTAGCCCAGCCTAGGTCGACGCACCGCTGAAAAACAAGAAGGCCGCCCGGTTGCCCTGGGCGGCCATGTTGTCTGGAGAACTGCCGAGCGCGTGCGCCACAAGCGCGTCACGCCGCTTCAAGCGTTCATGCGGGTCTGGCATGCGCGTCCACCACGGTACGGCCATGGTTGATCGCGGCATCCACCGCCATGCCTGGGCTGGACACGAAGCCACCCGATGCGAACAGCGGCACGACGTAGGGTTCGCCAAGGCGGTCCTGATCGCCGGCAAGCTCCACGGCCACGGTCGCGGTGAAAGCGGGCCGGCCCGAGCCGCCCACGGAAATGCGGGAAACGCTGGCTGTCAGCCGGTAGCCCTTGTAAACCATGTTGTTGTGAAACATAAGCCTCCCGTCGTTGATCAAAAGGCCCGTCAAGGGCCTTCGTTCACAAGGTGCGGATTTGCGTGGCGTGGGGGCCTTTGGCGCCCTGCGCGGTGACGTAGCTGACGCGCTGGTTTTCAAGCAGCACTTTGTGCCCGTCGCTGACGATCTCGGAGAAATGAGCGAACAAGTCCTTGCCGCCGTTCTCGGGCATGATGAAGCCAAAGCCCTTGGCATCGTTGAACCATTTGACGATTCCGGTTTCCATAATCCCTTCCTTTAAATAGCGGACACAGCCCGCGAAAGTGAGCCAGTCAAGGAAAGGACTGCGAACAATGAAGCGCCCCGCAGGGGGTGCAAGACCGGACGAAAATCACGATGCTCGAAAAGCTTCAAGTCCACTATGGGTGTAGGGCCGGATAATGTCAATTGGCGTTTCCAATTACCACGCTTATTATTTTTCCACGCATCCCTGGCCGATTTTTGCACCCACTATTGGCTTTTATTCGCGGGAAATCACATTCATTCACGCTGAGCCCACGCTTTATGCGTAACACCTTGGCCTTTTTCATACCGCGGCGCGCCAAAGCGCGTATCCTGCAACGATGGTGCTTGAACGCGCGTCCCTCGCCCGCATCGCCATGCATAGGAGCACGGCAATGACCAAGCAACCGCATCCCCACACGACAAGTCCTCGCCCCGTCCGCGCGCTATCGGCTGCGCGAGCGTGAGCGCCTTCTCACGGACTGTCGCGCGTTTCGCCAATGCCTGCGTCAAGCTGTTGCCCAGCGCCGCCCCGCCGCCACCCGGCGGCAGCCGCGCGCACAGCGACGCCCGCCCCACCCACGCGGCGATCTCGTCGCCCTGGCGCATCTACCGCATCTATGCGCGCCCCGACCAGCTGCTGATCCGCAACGAGCACGGACAGATCCTGGAACTGGGCGTCATGAAGGGCGCCGAACCCAACCTGACGTACCGCCTGAACACCAGGAACCTGCAAGGCCAGGGTTTCGCCACGCGCACGCTGTTGCTCGACGACATCGCCCGGCGCATCGAAGCCGGCGAACTCGGCCGCGAACTGCTCGCCCTGCCGGAATGCGCCACGCAACCGGGGGCCGACCTGGATCGGGGCACGCATACCGACGTGTCGATGAAACTTGCGCGCTAGAGGCCACGCCCAATGCGAGCGATCGTGAATCCTGCGCGCTAGAACGTGGGCAGCCGTTTCAGGCACGCGTCCACCGCCGCCATCACCGGCTTTTCCAGCCGCTCACGCTCGGTGCCGGACGTCCCATTGATCAGCAGTTGTTCATAGCGCTGAAAGTCCGTCAGCGGCACCTTGGACTGCAGGCCGTCCAGCACACATTGGCAGTAGCCCTTGGCCTTGTCGTCCACCTTGTCGATGCCGGCCGGCGTCTTGGCCTTGAAGCCCTGCACGCATGAGGCATAGGTCACGCGCTGGACTTCGGCGGGGTATTCCTCCTTCTTGCCGCAGGCGGCAAGCAGCAACAGCACCATCACGCTCGCACCCAAGGCGCGGCTAGGCCGGATTGGCATGGCATTCCTCTGGTTTGGTACAGGAAGGCCCGATTTTGGCATGGTGGCTGCCCGCCGTCGCCTCCCTGCCGAGCTTGTCTGCGCCCGCGCCACGGGTGGTTGCCGCCAGCGCGGCCACCGTGCTACAAGACGCCCCTTTCGCTTCGACCCTGATCCATCATGTTCACCGCTTCGGCATTGAGCTTTTTCGTGGCCGGCATCGCCCTCGTGCTGGCCATGCCCGGCCCGACCAATACCCTGCTGGCAGCAGCCGGCCTGCGCCAGGGTTTTGCACGCTCGGCGCGGCTGACAGGCGCGGAACTGGCTGGCTATCTGGTGTCGATCACCGTGTGGGGCCGCTTCCTGGGTCAGGCCGCGCAGATCCTGCCCTGGCTGCCTGCCGTGGTGCGCATTGCCAGCAGCCTCTACATCGCCTATCTGGCCTGGCGCATGTGGCGCGCGGCGCACGCCGTGCCGTCGGCGGCGCAGCAGATCATCGGCCTGCGCACCCTGTTCACGGCCACGTTGCTCAACCCCAAGGGCATCCTGTTCGCCAGCACCATTTTCCCGCCCGCGGCCTTCGCCAGCCTGTCGGGCTATGCCTTGTGCATGGCTATTTTCTCGGCGTTGCTGGTGCCTATCGGCCTGGCCTGGGTGCTGTTCGGCGCCACCCTCGGCGGCGAGAAACTGAAATGGATCGACCCGGCCAGGATGCAGCGCGCCGCCTCGATCGTGCTTGGCGCGTTCTCGGTGACGGTCGCCTGGTCGGTCTTCAAGTAAGCGCAAGAACCGGATAGCCCGGCTACACGCGGGCGCCTATCGTTCCTGGGTCATTCACCCTCAAGGATCGATCATGCATCAATTGGCCGGCAAAGTTGCCATCGTCACGGGCGCCAGTTCCGGAATCGGCTACGAAGCCGCAAAGCTGTTCGCGCGCGAAGGCGCCAGGCTGGTGCTGGTAGCGCGGCGGCAAGCCGAGCTGGACCAGCTTGCCGCCGAGATCGAAGCCATGGGCAGCCATGCCGCCGTGCTGGCGGGCGATGTGCGCGATGAAGCCCTGGCGCGGGACGCCGTGGCTGCCGCCCGCGCCCGCTTCGGCGGCCTGGACATCGCCTTCAACAATGCCGGCATGACTGGCCCCGCCGTGCCGGTGCACGAGCTTTCGCCCGGCGAATGGCGCGACATCCTGGATACCAACCTCACCAGCGCCTTCCTGGGCGCGCGCCACCAGCTCCCCGCCCTGCTCGAACGCGGCGGCGGCTCGCTGATCTTCACGTCCACCTTCGTCGGCCATACCGCCGGTTTTCCCGGCATGGGCGCCTATGCGGCCAGCAAAGCCGGCCTGATCGGGCTGACGCAGGTCATCGCCGCCGAATACGGGGCTCGCGGCATCCGCGCCAATGCCCTGCTGCCCGGCGGCACGGACACGCCGATGGGCCGGTCGTCGATGGACACGCCCGAAGCGCGCGGCTACGTCGAAAGCCTGCACGCGCTCAAGCGGCTGGCCACGCCTGCCGAGATCGCGCGATCGGCGCTCTACCTG
>NZ_JAELTJ010001207.1 GCF_016428805.1 Achromobacter sp. ASV32 | reverse complement strand
CCCCCCCCCCCCCCCCCCCCCCCCCCCCCCCCCCCCCCCCCCCCCCCCCCCCCCCCCCCCCCCCCCCCCCCCCCCCCCCCCCCCCCCCCCCCCCCCCCCCCCCCCCCCCCCCCCCCTTTTTCACCCAGAAGACGGCATACGAGATCGGTTATTAGGTCTCGTGGGCTCGGAGATGTGTATAAGAGACAGGCCGAGGGCCGGGTGCTCGACGCGTCTGCCCGGCGCCTGCTGGCGGACATGGACCTAGTGATGGAAGACCTGCGCGACCACGCCGCCCGGCGGCGCGGCCGCGTGGCGCTGGCGGCGTTGCCGTCC
>NZ_JAELTJ010001206.1 GCF_016428805.1 Achromobacter sp. ASV32 | reverse complement strand
CCCCCCCCCCCCCCCCCCCCCCCCCCCCCCCCCCCCCCCCCCCCCCCCCCCCCCCCCCCCCCCCCCCCCCCCCCCCCCCCCCCCCCCCCCCCCCCCCCCCCCCCCCCCCCCCCCCCCTTTCCAACCCCAAGACGGCATACGAGATCGGTTATTAGGTCTCGTGGGCTCGGAGATGTGTATAAGAGACAGAAGGAAGGCTTCGACATCGCCAGGAGCCTGCTGCCCTACCTGGTGGCGATGCTGTGCGCGGTAGGGGTGCTGCGCGCCTCGGGCGCGCTGGATTTCCTGCTCGATGGCATCCGCTGGGTCGCCGCGC
>NZ_JAELTJ010001205.1 GCF_016428805.1 Achromobacter sp. ASV32 | reverse complement strand
CCCCCCCCCCCCCCCCCCCCCCCCCCCCCCCCCCCCCCCCCCCCCCCCCCCCCCCCCCCCCCCCCCCCCCCCCCCCCCCCCCCCCCCCCCCCCCCCCCCCCCCCCCCCCCCCCCCATTTTTCAAGCATAAGACGGCATACGAGATCGGTTATTAGGTCTCGTGGGCTCGGAGATGTGTATAAGAGACAGTTCTTGGACTCCCCCGACTGGCGGCTGTGCGTCGCCCCAATGATTGACGTAACCGACCGGCACTGCCGCTATTTTCATCGGCTGCTGGCGCCGCGCGCCCGTCTGTACACCGAAATGATCACCACCG
>NZ_JAELTJ010001204.1 GCF_016428805.1 Achromobacter sp. ASV32 | reverse complement strand
CCCCCCCCCCCCCCCCCCCCCCCCCCCCCCCCCCCCCCCCCCCCCCCCCCCCCCCCCCCCCCCCCCCCCCCCCCCCCCCCCCCCCCCCCCCCCCCCCCCCCCCCCCCCCCCCCCCCCTTTTCACGCCGAAGACGGCATACGAGATCGGTTATTAGGTCTCGTGGGCTCGGAGATGTGTATAAGAGACAGGTTTACGACAGCGCCGCGAATCGCGCGTACGCCGATGGTCTCCAGAATGGCGCGGGTGGCGGCGTCGGGCACGTCTTCCGCGTAGACCGCCATGTTCAGCGATACCGCGGTGGCCACGACCGTGGCG
>NZ_JAELTJ010001203.1 GCF_016428805.1 Achromobacter sp. ASV32 | reverse complement strand
CCCCCCCCCCCCCCCCCCCCCCCCCCCCCCCCCCCCCCCCCCCCCCCCCCCCCCCCCCCCCCCCCCCCCCCCCCCCCCCCCCCCCCCCCCCCCCCCCCCCCCCCCCCCCCCCCCCTTTTTTCACGCATAAGACGGCATACGAGATCGGTTATTAGGTCTCGTGGGCTCGGAGATGTGTATAAGAGACAGGGCCAAGCCGGCGCGCAAGACCGCTACCCGCGCACGCCGTCCGCGCAAGGCTGCCGACGCCGAATAGGGCCGGGTAACACTGAAAGCCGGGCTGGCCGATGACCTGTCAGTGCGAGGCTGCTTTTGG
>NZ_JAELTJ010001202.1 GCF_016428805.1 Achromobacter sp. ASV32 | reverse complement strand
CCCCCCCCCCCCCCCCCCCCCCCCCCCCCCCCCCCCCCCCCCCCCCCCCCCCCCCCCCCCCCCCCCCCCCCCCCCCCCCCCCCCCCCCCCCCCCCCCCCCCCCCCCCCCCCCTTTTTTAATGACCCGCCCACCACCGAGATCTACACAACCGCATCGTCGTCGGCAGCGTCAGATGTGTATAAGAGACAGGTCATGTACCGCGTGCGCCACGCCACCCACCACCGCACGGGCAACCAATGGTGCATCTACCCGATGTACAGCTGGGCACACCCGGTGGAAGACGCGCTGGAAGGCATCACCCACAGCGTCTGCACG
>NZ_JAELTJ010001201.1 GCF_016428805.1 Achromobacter sp. ASV32 | reverse complement strand
CCCCCCCCCCCCCCCCCCCCCCCCCCCCCCCCCCCCCCCCCCCCCCCCCCCCCCCCCCCCCCCCCCCCCCCCCCCCCCCCCCCCCCCCCCCCCCCCCCCCCCCCCCCCCCCCCCCCCTTTTCCACGCCGAAGACGGCATACGAGATCGGTTATTAGGTCTCGTGGGCTCGGAGATGTGTATAAGAGACAGGCCTCGGCGTCAGAGGCGTCCCTTCCAGGGAATCGCGAATTTCTCCAGATACCGCACCAGCAGGTCAAAGGCGAAGGCGAATACGCCAATGACGATGATGCCCATGATGACGGTGTCGCTGGCCAG
>NZ_JAELTJ010001200.1 GCF_016428805.1 Achromobacter sp. ASV32 | reverse complement strand
CCCCCCCCCCCCCCCCCCCCCCCCCCCCCCCCCCCCCCCCCCCCCCCCCCCCCCCCCCCCCCCCCCCCCCCCCCCCCCCCCCCCCCCCCCCCCCCCCCCCCCCCCCCCCCCCCCCCCGTTTTCAAGCCGAAGACGGCATACGAGATCGGTTATTAGGTCTCGTGGGCTCGGAGATGTGTATAAGAGACAGGCGCTAGCCAATATCAAGTCCGGCAAGCTGCAGGTGCTGGCGGTGACGGCGGACCAGCGGCTGTCCAGTCTGCCCGACGTGCCCACCATGAAAGAGGCGGGCGTGGATGGCATGGAGCTGTACACC
>NZ_JAELTJ010001199.1 GCF_016428805.1 Achromobacter sp. ASV32 | reverse complement strand
CCCCCCCCCCCCCCCCCCCCCCCCCCCCCCCCCCCCCCCCCCCCCCCCCCCCCCCCCCCCCCCCCCCCCCCCCCCCCCCCCCCCCCCCCCCCCCCCCCCCCCCCCCCCCCCCCCCCCTTTACACCCACAAGACGGCATACGCGATCGGTTATTAGGTCTCGTGGGCTCGGAGATGTGTATAAGAGACAGGTCTGCACCTGTCGTATGACGCGGTGGCCGACGGTATCACCGCCGACCAGGTCGTGGACCGGCTGCTGGACGTTGTTGCCGTGCCGGCCTAGGGAACCGCCATGCGCCGCGACCCGGACCCCGTGCA
>NZ_JAELTJ010000134.1 GCF_016428805.1 Achromobacter sp. ASV32 | reverse complement strand
CCCCCCCCCCCCCCCCCCCCCCCCCCCCCCCCCCCCCCCCCCCCCCCCCCCCCCTTTTTATTAGGTCTCGTGGGCTCGGAGATGTGTATAAGAGACAGATACCGAGTTACCCAATTTCCCCGCCAGCCCGCTATCCGGTTGTGCGGTCGGTTGGAAGCACCGCAAGTTGGACCTTCCAACCGCAAATCCGATTTCCGCAAATTCAACAGGAGAATCAACATGGCTGAACGCAAACGCGTGCGTCGTAACACCCTGGAACGCCGTTGCCTGGGCAAGGCCTTCAAGCGCTTGTTCGTCAAGTCGCCCAAGGGTGTTTTCAAGATGCTGGAAAAGATCAAGCGCGTCTAAAGGACCGCTGGTTGCCTGGGCCTTGCCTGGGTAGCTTGATCGAAAAAATCCCCGCCAGGCGCGAGCCTGACGGGGATTTTCCTTTTGGGGCCGGGATTTCCGAGGCCTAGCGCTTCAGCTTTGCCAGCACCTGCTCGGCCCTGGGCAGCGGATTCACCGCCCCGTAACCCAGCGTTGACAGCGCCGCCGCCACGTTCGCGTAACGCACCGCATCCACCCAGCCGTCGCCCTGGCAGCGGCGGGCCAGCAGGCTGCCGGCGAAACAGTCGCCCGCGCCGGTCGCGTCCACCGCGTCCACCCGCAGGGCGGCTACCGGCGTGCGGGTCTTGCCGTCGTCGATGATCGAACCGTCCTTGCCCAGCTTCAGCACCACCACGCCCGGGGCGCCCGCGTCGCGGATCCAGTCCAGCGTGCGCTCGGGGTCGTCGTTGCCGGTCAGGTGCTGCATGTCGTCCATGCTGGGCAAAAACAGGGTCGCATGACAGAGGGCCTCGCGAAGCACCGCGCGGGCGCGGTCCAGCGGCCATAGGCGCAGGCGCAGATTGGAATCCAGGCTGACCTCGACGCCCGCCGCACGCGCGCGGGCCATGGCGGCAAAAACCGTATCGCAGGCGCTGGTGCTGATCGCCAGGCTGATACCCGAGACGTGCAGGAAGCGGGCGCGTTCGATCTGGCCGCCAGCCAGGCTGGCCGGGGTCATCAGACTGGCGGCCGAGCCGCGGCGCAGGTAGCTGAAGGCATGGCCGTCCGGCCCGTGCTGCACGAAATACAGGCCGGTGTGGGCCTGAGCGTCGACTTCGACGCCCGACGTGTCCACGCCTTCGGCCTGCCACAGCGCCAGGAACTGGGCGCCGAAGGCATCGTCACCCACCCGCGTCAGGTAGGCGCAGCGTGCGCCCTGGCGCGCCGCCGCGATCACCGCGTTCGAGGTGTCGCCGCCGAAACCTTGCAGGTATTGCAGCTGGTCCTGGCTGGTCTGGTTCAGTTCGACCAGGGGTTCGCCCAGCGCCACGATATCGAAATCAGCCATGGGCGGCCTCGCGGGTGCGGGTGATCTGCGCCACCAACGCGGCCGTGTCGCGGGCGGCGAATGCGGCCTTGTCGTACAGGTTGCTGCCGATGCCGACCAAGCCGGCGCCGGCCGCGAAATAGCTGTTCATGTTTTCGGCGGTCACGCCGCCCGTGGGGCAGAACACCGTGTCCGGGTAGACCGATTTCAGCGCGGCCAGGTGCTTGGGGCCGCCCGTGTCAGCCGGAAACACCTTGACCACATCCACGCCGGCGCGGCGAGCCGCCAGCACCTCGGTGGGCGTGAAGGCGCCCAGCAGGCACAGGGCATCGGCCGCGTGCGCCAGGTCCACGATCTCGGTGGCCAGGGCCGGCGACACCAGGAAGTCGGCGCCCGCCACCAGGGCTTCGCGGGCCTGTTCTTCGTTCAGCACGGTGCCCACGCCCAGCAGCAGGCTGGAACCGTGCTTGTCGCGCAGGGCGCGCACCAGGTCGGTCACGCCGGGGATGGTCCAGGTCAGTTCCAGCGTGGTGCAGCCGGCCGCGACCGCGACTTCGGCCGCATAGGCGGCGGTGCTGGCGTCGGCGTACCGCAACACGGGTACGACCCGGGCGGCCAGCAGGGCGGCGAGCTTGGAGGCAAGGGGAGCAGCGGTCATGGGATTCCTCGGGGACGGGCGTTCAGGCGCCGCCGGATGAGACCGGCAGGACGGCGAGTTTGGCTGAGGCGGCATCGCGCAACCGCAGCAGGGGTTCTATATAGGCGGATTGCGGATCGCCGCTGCGCCGGAACAGCAAGGTGCTGACGCTGACGCAGGCCACCGGCTGGCCGGCGGCGTCGCGCAGCGCCACGCCATAGCAGACGATGCCGGGTTCGTTTTCCTCGTTGTCCATGGCGTAGCCGCGGGCGGCCGTGTCGGCCAGCGCCGCGCGCAGCGCCGGCAGAGTCGACAGCGTGCCGGGCAAGCGCGACGCCAAAGGCAGATCGCGCAGCAGGCGTTCGCGCGCCGGTTCGGCCAGCGCCGCCAGGTAGGCCTTGCCGACCGCGCTGGAATGCAGCGCCACGGCGGCTCCTACCCGCGAGGCCATGCGGACCGGGCCGGGGCTTTCAAGCTTGTCGATGTAGATCATTTCCGCGCCGGCCGGCACCGCCAGGTGCACGGTTTCGCCGGTCTCGTCGCGCAGCGCCTGCAAGTCGGCCGACAACGCCGCGCGCAGGTCGAACTGCGACCAGGCGCGGCTGGCCAGGGCCAGCAGGCGCGGCCCCAGACGGTACGCGCCGTCGGTTTCGGCCACCATGCCCTGCTCGGCCAGCGCCGCCACGATGCGGTAGGCGGTGGGCCGGGGATAGCCGCAACTGCGCGCCAGCGCGGCGGCCGTGGGCGGCTGCGGGGCGTCCGCCACCGCTTGCAACACGGTCATGAACTTGGCGAACGCCGCGGCGCCCGCCACCTTGGTTTCCGACACGACCACCCCCACCTTGGGTAGATGCCCAGCGTTAACAATGCTTATGCAGAATGCGCAAGGCAAACCGCGCGAATTTCAGACGAATCTGCGATACTGTTTATTTGTACAGCTGCTGAGCGCGTGATTGATCACAATGGGTGACCACATTGTGGACTCATGCCTCACTATATAGGCAATTATTCCACATCGCCGCGTCCGGAACCAGCGACAGGCCGTCGCCCGAACGGGCCCCTCCCTCAGGCTACGATACCGTCCATGAGCTCCCAAATCCGCATCGTTGGCGCCCGCCAGAACAATCTCAAGAACCTGGACCTGACCATCGCCACCGGCGAATTGGTCGTCGTGACCGGCGTATCGGGGTCCGGCAAAAGTTCGCTGGCCTTCGACACGCTGTACGCCGAGGGACAGCGCCGCTACGTGGAAACCTTCTCGCCCTATGCGCGCCAGTTCCTGGACCGCATGGACAAGCCGCAGGTGGACCGCATCGAAGGCATCCTGCCGGCCATCGCCATCGACCAGACCAATCCGGTGCGCAGCTCGCGCAGCACGGTCGGCACGATGACCGAGCTGAACGACCACGTAAAGCTGCTGTTCGCACGCGGCGCCCGGCTGCACTGCCGCGGCTGCGGCAAGGTGGTACGGCGCGACACGCCCGATTCCATCTACCACTCGCTGGCTGAACGCGCCGCCGTGGCCGGCGATCCGCGCCTCGTGGTGACCTTCCCCATCGCCGTGCCCGCCAACTTCACCGAAGACGAAGTGCGCGGCTTCCTGGAACAGCAGGGCTACACCCGCGTGCATGCCGAGGAAACCGCCGTGCCCCGCGCGACGGCCCCGGCCAAGGGCGCCAAGAAGGAAAAGGGCAAGGGCAAAGCCAGGACCGAATCCGATGAACGCCGCATCCTGCACGTGATCCAGGACCGTTTCCGATTCAACGGCACCGAACGCGAACGCGTGATGGAAGCCCTGGACACCGCGCTGCGCATGGGTGCGGGCCACCTGGCCGTCTACGTTATGGACGCCGAGGGCGCCGACGCCGATATCTGGAAGTACAGCGACCGCCTGCATTGCGCCGACTGCAACATCGAATACACCGACCCGCTGCCCAGCAGCTTCTCGTTCAATTCCCCGCTGGGCGCCTGCGAAGCCTGCCGCGGCTTCGGCCGCGTGATCGGCATCGACTTCGGCCTGGTCATCCCCGACGAAAACAAGACCCTGCTCGAAGGGGCCATCAAGCCCTGGACCACGCCGTCGTACAAGGAATGCCAGGACGAGCTGCAGAAGTACGCGCCGCGCGCCGGCATCCCGCTGGGGGTGCCGTGGAAAAGCATGAGCGAAGAACACAAGCGCTGGGTCCTGTACGGCACGCCCGACTGGAAGGGCGGCAACGACGCCTGGAAGCACCAGTGGTACGGCGTGCAGCGCTTTTTCGACTGGCTTGAAACCAAGTCGTACAAGATGCACGTGCGCGTGCTGCTGTCCAAGTACCGCAGCTACACGCCCTGCCCCACCTGCAACGGCGCGCGCCTCAAGCCCGACGCGCTGCTGTGGCGCCTGGGCACCAAAGACGAAGCCGATGCCGTGCTGCCCCCCGACGACGGCCGCTACAAGCGCTTCATGCCGGTCGGCGCCAACTGGACCCGGCCGCAGCTGGACAGCCTGGACGGGCTGTCGGTGCATGACGTGATGCTGCTGCCCATCGAACGGGTGCGCACCTTCTTCGACAAGCTGTCGTTCTCGGGCGCGCTGGACGCGGCCACCGATCTGCTCATGACCGAAGTGCGCGCGCGGCTCAAGTTCCTGTGCGACGTCGGCCTGGGCTACCTGACGCTGGACCGCCAGAGCCGCACGCTGTCCGGCGGCGAGGTGCAGCGCATCAATCTGACCACGGCGCTGGGCACCTCGCTGGTGAACACGCTGTTCGTGCTGGACGAGCCGTCCATCGGCCTGCATCCGCGCGACATGCACCGCGTGGTCGAAGTAATGCACCGGTTGCGCAACGCCGGCAACACGCTGGTGGTGGTGGAACATGACCCGCAGGTCATGGTGGCCGCCGACCGCATCATCGACATCGGCCCCGGCCCTGGCGAGCGCGGCGGCAACATCGTGTTCGACGGCACGCCGGCGCAACTGCGCGCGGCCAACACGCTGACGGGCAACTACCTGGGCGGCCGCCAGCGCGTCGAAGCGCCGCGGCCGATGCCGGTGGCGGCCAACACGCCGCGCCTGCTGCTCGAAGGCGTCAGCGCGCACAACCTGAAGAATGTCTCGATCGAACTGCCGCTGGGCCGGCTGGTCTGCGTGACCGGCGTGTCCGGCTCGGGCAAGTCCACGCTGGTGCAGGACGTGCTGTACCCCGCCCTGCTCAAGCAGAAGGGCAAGCCCTCCGAAGCGCCCGGCGCGTTCGAGCGCCTGTTGGGCGCCGAGCAGATCGCCGACGTCGTGATGGTGGACCAGACCCCCATCGGCAAGACCGCGCGGTCCAACCCGGCCAGCTACGTGGGCGCATTCGACGCGATCCGCAAGCTGTTCGCCCAGGCCCCGCTGGCGCGTGAACGCGCCTATACCGCGGGCACCTTCAGCTTCAACGGCGGCGACGGCCGCTGCCCGACCTGCGGCGGCACCGGCTTCGAACACGTGGAAATGCAGTTCCTGTCCGACGTGTACCTGCGCTGCCCCGACTGCGACGGCAAGCGCTTCCGCCCCGAAGTGCTGGAAGTGCGCGTCGAGCACCTGGGTAAGAGCGCCTCGATCGACGAGGTGCTGGAAATGACCGTCAGCGAAGCGCTGGAATTCTTCAAGGGCCTGCGCGACGTGCAGACGGGCCTGGCGCCGCTGGCCGACGTGGGCCTGGAATACGTGCGGCTGGGCCAGCCGGTGCCGACGCTGTCGGGCGGCGAGGCCCAGCGGCTCAAGCTGGCCGGCCACCTGGCCGAGGCGGCGCGCAGCGGCATCTCCACCGCCAAGGTCGCCAAGAAAGGCAGCCTGTTCCTGTTCGACGAACCCACCACCGGGCTGCACTTCGACGACGTCGCGCGTCTGATGCGCGCCTTCCGCAAGCTGCTGGCCGCCGGCCACACGCTGCTGGTCATCGAGCACAACCTGGACGTGATCCGCGCGGCCGACTGGCTGATCGACCTGGGCCCCGAAGGCGGCGACGCCGGCGGCCTGGTGCTGGGCGTGGGCACGCCGCAGGACCTGATGGCCAACCCCGCCTCGCACACCGGCGCCGCGCTGCGCGACTACGAAGTCAGCATCCTGCCGGCCGACGTGGTGGTGACCAGCGACGCCGACGCCCAGGAAGTCGAGCAGGCCGGCCTGACGGCCCGCATCGCCGAACCGGCCGCGGCCTACGGCGCGGGCGAAGGCACGCCGCTGCAATCGGTCATGCGCAAGCGCCGCCAGGACAACATGGCCATCGAAATCCGCAACGCGCGCGAGCACAACCTGAAGAACATCAGCGTCGAGATTCCGCGCGACAAGTTCACGGTCATCACCGGCGTGTCCGGCTCGGGCAAATCGACCCTGGCCTTCGACATCCTGTTCAACGAGGGCCAGCGCCGCTACCTGGAATCGCTCAACGCCTACGCCCGCGCCATCGTGCAGCCGGCCGGCAAGCCGGACGTGGACGCCATCTTCGGCATTCCGCCCACCGTGGCGATCGAGCAGCGCACCAGCCGCGGCGGCCGCAAGTCGACCGTGGCCACGATGACCGAGATCCACCACTTCCTGCGTCTGCTGTACGTGAAGCTGGGCACGCAGTACTGCCCCGACTGCAACGTGGCCGTGGAACCGCAGAACACCGACCAGATCGTGGCGCGCCTGCTGCGCGACCACAAAGGCGAGCACATCGGCCTGCTGGCGCCGCTGGTGACCGCGCGCAAGGGTTATTACACGGACCTGGCCAAATGGGCCGGATCCAAGGGCCATACACATCTGCGCGTCGACGGCGAATTCATTCCCGTGGCGCCGTGGCCGCGCCTGGACCGCTACAAGGAACACACCATCGAACTGCCGGTGGCCGACGTGGTGGTCGACCCCGCCAACGAGGCCGACCTGCGCGCCGCGGTCAAGAGCGCGCTGGAAAGCGGCCAGGGTGTGATGTCCGTGGTCTGGCCGGTGAACAAGCTGCACGAAGCGCTGAACAGCGAATTGCAGCAGCAACATTTCTCGGTCAAGCGCGCCTGCCCGTCTTGCGGCACCAGCTTCCCCGAACCCGATCCGCGCCTGTTCTCGTACAACTCCAAGCACGGCTGGTGCACCGGCTGCTTTGGCACCGGCCTGCAGTTGCAGGGCTTCGACGAAGAACAGACCGGCGAAGAAACCGCCTGGAATGCCTGGTACGAGGGCGAGGCCAAGGCCTGCACCCAGTGCGACGGCCAGCGCCTGAACCGGGTGGCCCGCGCCGTGCGCTGGCGCGACAAGTCGATCGCCGAACTGGCCTCGCTGCCGGTGTCGGACGCGCATACCTTCTTTACCGGACTGGTGGCGCGCGGCCGCGAAGGCGAGATCGCCCGCGACATCCTGACCGAAATCCGCGGCCGCCTGAATTTCATGCAGGAAGTGGGCCTGAACTACCTGGCGCTGGACCGCGCCGCGCCGACCCTGTCGGGCGGCGAGGCGCAGCGTATCCGCCTGGCCGCGCAGCTGGGGTCGAACCTGCAGGGTGTCTGCTACGTGCTGGACGAACCCACCATCGGCCTGCACCCGCGCGACAATCGCATCCTGCTGGATGCCCTGACTCGCCTGGAAGACAACGGCAACACGCTGGTGGTGGTCGAGCATGACGACGACACCATCCGCCGCGCCTCGCACATCATCGACATCGGCCCCGGCGCCGGCGTGCGCGGCGGCCGCGTGGTCGCCCAAGGCACCGCGCAGGACCTGATCGACGCCCCCGAATCCGTCACCGGCCGCTACCTGGCCAAGCCGCTGCAGCATCCGCTGCAAGGCCGCCGCCCCGTCGAGGCCGACACCCCCATGATCGAAATCCGGGGCGCGCGGCTGCACAACCTGCGCAGCGTCGACGCCCGGATTCCGGTGGGCCGCCTGAGCGTGGTGACGGGGGTGTCCGGGTCGGGCAAGTCGACCCTGGCGCGCGAAGTGCTGCTGGACAACCTGATGCAGGCCGTCTCGCAGGGCAAGGCGCCCAACTGGGCCGGTTGCGAAAACATATTGGGCTGGGAAGCCATCGACCGCGTGCTGGAAGTGGACCAGACGCCCATCGGCAAGACACCGCGCTCGTGCCCGGCCACCTACGTCGGGTTCTGGGACGACGTGCGCAAGCAGTTCGCCGATACCCGCGAGGCCCGCATGCGCGGCTGGACGGCGGCGCGCTTCTCGTTCAATACCGGCGACGGCCGCTGCCCGATCTGCGAAGGCCAGGGCATGCGCACCATCGAGATGAACTTCCTGCCCGACGTGAAGGTGCCGTGCGACGCCTGCAACGGCGCGCGCTTCAACAACGACACGCTCAGCGTGCAGATGCGCGGCAAGAACGCCGGCGAACTGCTGGCGATGGAAGTCGATGACGCCATCGGCTACTTTGCCGCACACCCGAAAATCCACCGCCCCCTGCAACTGATGCAGGACGTCGGCCTGGGCTACCTGACGCTGGGGCAGCCGTCGCCCACGCTGTCCGGCGGCGAGGCCCAGCGCATCAAGCTGGTGACCGAGCTGTCCAAGGCGCGCCTGACCGACGGCCTGATCAAGACCGGCCGCGCCTCGCGCATTCCGCACACGCTGTACGTGCTGGACGAGCCGACGGTGGGCCTGTCGATGGCCGACGTGGAAAAACTGATCCACGTGCTGCACCGCCTGGTCGAGGCCGGCAACACGGTGGTGGTCATCGAGCATAATCTCGACGTCATCGCCGAAGCCGACTGGCTGCTGGACCTGGGCCCCGAAGGCGGCACGGGCGGCGGCAAGCTGGTGGGCGAGGGCTCGCCGGAACACGTCATGGCGCAAAGCGCCCAGTCCCACACCGGACGGGTCCTGGCGGAATTCCTGGCAAAACAATAACGAGCGTCATGCATTGTCGTTTTGAAGACCGGCTGGCCGGCCGCGCCCTGCGGCTGGACGGCTTTCTGTCCCGCATCGAAGCGCGCGCGGCGGCCGAGGTCGGCCCCGCGCTGGCCGCCATCGACGCGGCGCGCCAGCGCGGCCATTGGGTCGCGCTGCTGCTGGACTACGAGCTGGGCGAATGGCTGCTGCCCGAGGCCACCCGGCCCGCGCCCGCCGGCCCCTGGACGCCGCCGCGCGATGACGGTGCGCCGCGCCTGACCGCGCTGGTGTTCGAACGCAAGATCGACGAGGCGCCGTGGGCAGCCCCGGACGCCACCGCCCCGCCAGCCGCCATCAGCATCCCGGCGCCGCGCATGACTGAAGCCGGCTATGTGCGCCAGATCGACGCCATTCGCGGCCTGATTGCCGACGGCGAGCTCTACCAGGTCAACTACACCCAGCCGCTGGACCTGCAATACCAGGGCGATGCCGCCACCCTGTACCGCCGCATCGCCGCGCGCAATCCGGTCGCGCACGCCGCCTTCATCCAGGACGGCGCGCGCACGGTGCTGTCGTTTTCCCCCGAACTGTTCGTGGCCCGCCACGGCCCGCAGCTGACCACCCGGCCCATGAAGGGCACGGCGCCACGGCATCCCGACCCGGTCGAGGACGCCCGCCTGGGCCAGGCTCTCTTGGCCAGCGACAAGAACCGCGCCGAAAACCTGATGATCGTCGACCTGCTGCGCAACGACCTGGGCCGCCTGGCCGAGCCGGGCTCGGTCAAGGTCGACGCCCTGTTCTCGCTGGAACGCTATCCCACCGTCTGGACCATGACGTCCACCGTGTCCGCACAAGCCCCGGGCGCCACGCTGGAAGCCGTGCTGCGCGCGCTGTTTCCCTGCGGCTCCATCACCGGCGCGCCCAAGGTGGCCGCCATGCGCCGCATCCGCCAGATGGAAGCCGCGCCGCGCGGCCTGTACTGCGGCAGCATCGGCTGGCTGGCGCCGGACGGCGACTTCTCGCTGAACGTGGCAATCCGCACGCTGGTGCTGGACGTGGCTGGCCAGGGCGTCTATAGCGTGGGCGGGGGCATCGTCCACGATTCGGACCCGGCCGAGGAATGGCAGGAATGCCACTGGAAGGCCCGGATATTGCGCGCATGAATGCGCAGGCCGCGCGGGCAGAGTAGGATAGAGCGCGGCCCGCCCGCCGCCGTCCGCCGTTACCCAGGAGCCCCCATGCAACCCGAACTGATCGAGACCATCCTGGTCGATGCCGAGCGCCGCGTGCCGCTGCTGGCGCGCCATCTGCACCGGCTGGAGCAGTCCTGCAAGGCACTGGGCTATGCCTGGGGCGGACGCACGGTGGAAAGCGACATCATGATCGCGGCGCTCAGCCTGGTCACGCCGGGCGCCCACCGCCTGCGCCTGCTGGTCGCGCGCGACGGCAGCCGCCACATCCAGACCGCGGTGCTGCCGCCCCTGCCCGCCGTGCAGGAGATCATGCTGGCCCCCGAGGCCTTGCGTTCGTCCGAACCGCTCTTGCGCTACAAGACCACCTACCGTCCCTGGTACACCAAGACCATCGAATGGCTGCCGGCGCATCCGCATATCTTCGACCTGGTCTACCTGAACGAACGCGGCGAGCTGTGCGAAGGCAGCCGCAGCAACGTCTACCTGCGCCTGGACGGCGACTGGTACACCCCGCCCACGGACAGCGGCTGCCTGCCGGGCGTGCAGCGGGCCGAACTGTTGGACACCGGCAACGTGACCGAACGCGTCCTGACCCTGGCCGATCTGCACGCGGCCGACGAAATCCGCCTGTCCAACGCCCTGCGCGGCTGGTTCGACGTGACCTTGCGCGAGACCTGACGCCGCCGGGCGCCTCGATCGGCCCCCCAAGGCCTGTCAACCCTAATCCGCGAACTGTTCCACCACCACCTGCCGCAGCCATTGATTGGCCGGCTCGCGGTGGTTGCGCGCATGCCAGAACACGTTGATGACGGACTCCGGGATCTTCACCGGACAGGGCGCCGTCGCCAGCCCGAACGGCTTGCAGGCGCAGTCGGCGAAGCGCTGCGGCACCACCGCGATCATGTCGGTGGCCTGCAACACCGGTCCCACCGCCATGAAATGCGGCACCGTCAGCCGCAGGCGGCGGCGTATGCCTGCTTGCTCGATGACCTGGTCCACCACACCGTGGCCGGTGCCCTCGGACACGATGGCCACGTGCTCGGCCGCGCGGAACTGCCGGGCCGATACCCCGCCACGCGCCAGCGGGTGATCCTGCCGGAAGATGCACACATAGGGCTGGCGGAACAGGCGCCGCTGAAAGAAGCCCTGTTTCAGCCCCGGCAGGAACCCCATCGCCAGGTCGATGCGGCCGCGCTCCATTTCGTCCTTCACGTCGATCGACGTGGTGCGCACGGTACGAATGGTGACGCCCGGCGCCGCCGCATCCAGCGCCCGCATCAGCCGCGGCAGGAAATAGGTTTCACCCACGTCGTTGACCCCGATGACGAAGGCCCGCTCGCTTTGCGCCGGATCAAACGATGCCCGCGCGTTCAGCGTGCCGTGCAAGGCGCCCAGCGCATCGGCGATGGGTTGGGCCAGCGCCTCGGCATACGGCGTGGGCACCATGCCCTGCGAGGTCCGCAGGAACAGCTCATCGCCCAGCAGCTTGCGCAGCCGTCCCAACGCATTGCTGACCCCGGGCTGCGAAATACCCAGGTTGCGCGCCACCGCCGATACCCGGCCGTGCTTGCATAACTCGTTGAAGACGACCAGCAGGTTCAGGTCCATGTCTTGCAGGTTCATGCTTGTCTCCACCAATATTGATTTTGGTGATTGTTGTCATCATCCAGATTCTATTTATTTATTTCATGCCCTGGCCGAAGATGCAACAAACGCCGCGCCCATGCCGCGCGGCCCCTGCCCGGCCGTCCGCGGCCACGGATGAAGGAGACACCCCATGCGCCCCTGGCCTGCCGATGGCACGCACCGCATTCCCTTCGGCGTCTATACCGACGCCGCACTGCACCAAAAAGAGCTGGACCGCTTTTTCTACCGCGCCCACTGGAGCTACGTCGGCCTGGAGGCGGAAATTCCCCACCCCGGCGACTTCAAGCGCACCGCCGTCGGCGAGCGCTCGGTCATCCTGCTGCGCGATAACGACGGCCAGGTGCGGGTGGTGGAAAACGTCTGTGCCCATCGCGGCGTGCAGTTCTGCCGCGAACGCTCGGGCAACCGCAGCGAATTCGTCTGCCCCTACCACCAGTGGAATTACGACCTGCAGGGCAACCTGATCGGCGTACCGTTCCGTCGCGGCGTCAAACAGGACGGCCGCGTCAACGGCGGCATGCCGCCGGACTTCAAGCCCGAGGAACACGGCCTGACCAAGCTGGCCGTGGCCTGTCGCAACGGGGTGGTCTTTGCCTCGTTCGACCACGAGGTCGAACCGCTGGAGGACTACCTGGGCCCCGACATCCTGCATTACTTCGACCGCGTCTTCGACGGCCGCCAACTGGTGGTGCACGGCTACAGCCGCCAGCGCATCCCCGGCAACTGGAAGCTGATGCAGGAGAACATCAAGGATCCCTACCACCCGGGCCTCCTGCACACCTGGTTCGTCACCTTCGGCCTGTGGCGCGCCGACAACCGTTCAGAACTGAAAATGGACCGCCATTGCCGCCACGCCGCGATGATCTCGACGCGCGGCCAGGGCGGCAAGGGCAGCGTCACCAGCGGCGTGTCCAGCTTCAAGGAACAGATGTCGCTGAACGACGACCGCTTCCTGGACATCGTGCCCGAACCCTGGTGGAACGGCCCGACAGCAGTGCTGATGACCCTTTTCCCCAGCGTCATCATCCAGCAACAGGTCAACTCGCTGTCGACCCGTCACATCCAGCCCGTCGGCCACGACGCCTTCGATTTCGTCTGGACCCACTTCGGCTTCGCCGACGACACGCCCGAAATGACCCAACGCCGCCTGCGCCAGGCCAACCTGTTCGGCCCTGCCGGTTTCGTGTCCGCCGACGACGGCGAGGTGATCGAGTTCTCGCAATCCGGGTTCCAGCAAAAGCCCTGGCACCGCAGCGTGGCCGAACTGGGCGGCAAGACCGCCGAGAACACCGACCACATGGTGACCGAAACGCTGATCCGCGGCATGTACGCCTACTGGCGCCGCGTGATGGAAACGGAGGCCTGAAAAATGCTGGACTTTCCCCTCTATTACGCGCTGACCCGCCTGTACACCGACTACGCCGCCGCGCTGGACGCCGAACAATGGGACAAGTGGCCGGACTTCTTCCTGGAAGACTGCACCTACAAAGTCCTGCCCCGCGAGAACCACGAGCGCGGCTACCCCCTGGCCACGATGTCCTTCGAAAGCCGCGGCATGCTGCGCGATCGCATCTACGGCGCCACCGACACGATCTTCCATGACCCCTACTACCAGCGCCATGTCGTCGGCGCCCCCCGGGTCCTGTCGGCCGTCGGCGACCGGATCGAATCCGAGGCCAACTACGCCGTCTTCCGCACCAAGCCCAACCAGCTGACGACCGTCTTCAACGTAGGCCGCTACCTGGACGTCATCCGCCAGACCCCCGACGGCCTGAAGTTCGAATCCCGACTATGTATCTTCGATAGCGAGCTGATTCCGAATTCGTTGATCTATCCCCTCTGACCGGAACGTGGCGCACCGCTCGTCGGCCCACGCCGCCGGGGCGCCCCCAAACCTCACCCGCCAGGCAGGCCACAGCGCGCGCCAGCCTGCCGTTTGCCCCAATCCTGACCAGGACACCGCAACATGACAACGCAATGGATCAAGGCCATCCCGCTGGCCGACATACCGCAAGAAGACATCATCGCCGTCCAAGCCGGCGATCAAGAAATCGCGCTCTACGGCGTCGAAGGCGCCGTCTACGCCACCGCCAACCTCTGTACCCACGGCAACGCCCGCCTGTGCGACGGCTTCTTGACCGGCCACGAAATCGAATGCCCGCTGCACCAGGGCCGCTTCGACATCAGAGACGGCCGCGCGCTGTGTTCGCCGCTACGCGACAACCTGGCGACCTACCCCGTCAGAATCGAGGACGGCATGGTGTTCGTGGCGCTGTAGCAAGACAGCCGAACCTTCCCTGCCCAAGGCGGCGTCCCCGGACGCCGCGGATCGGCTCAGCCCCCGCGCGGCGCGGGCACCGCCACTCAGCCCAACGCCAAGCGCAAGGCCTCGTTGGCCGCCGCCATCCCCATGGCCGCCGTCACGGTCACGACAGACCCATACCCCGCGCAAGACAACCCCTGCGGCGCAGCCGCTTGGGCGGCCACGCCCATGTCGTCTTCCATCTCGCCCGCCCGCGTCCATTCATCCGGCAAGATCGCCGGCTGATCGAACCACAACGCATGCACCCCCATCTTGGGCACCCGCTTCAAGGCCTTGCCGTTCTTGTCCGACGCCCGAGGAAACCCGTGCTCGCGCCGCAGCTTGTTGCGCAACTTGGACAGCAGGGCATCATTGACCGCCGCCGACAGATCCCCCGCCCGCAACGCCAGCGGATCCGTCTTGCCCCCCGCCCCGCCACATAGCAACATGGGCACACCCAACGCCCGCGCATGCAAGATCATGGCGATCTTGGCCGCCGCCTGATCGGTACAGTCAATGATGACGGTATAAGGCCCCGGCAAGACCTCGCCCACATTCTCGGGCGACACAAAATCATCCACCCGCGTCAACCGGCAAGCCGGATTGATCCCCAACACCCGCTCGGCCATGGCATCCACCTTGGACTGCCCCACGGTGTCGGTCAGCGCATGAATCTGCCGATTGACGTTGGACTCCGCAATATGGTCCAGATCAATCAATGTCAGCGCCCCAATCCCGCAACGCGCAAGCGCTTCCACCGTCCACGAGCCAACCCCGCCCAGACCGGCAACGGCAATGTGCGCGTCTTGAAAACGTCTGGGAGCATCAGGCCCGTAAAGGCGTGACAAGCTGGAGAAGCGGCGGTCGAGATCGACGGAATCAAGGGTGTTCATAGCGGCTATTTTATATGGGTGCCAACCCGCCCCGTCCCGGCGGCGCGGACGGCCGTACAAGGCGTACCCCCCCTTTCGCGCATCCACTGCCACGCCCCGACACCCCCCAATCTCGCCCCGCTAGCGGCGCGAACGCCGTGGCATTCCAAATAATTGTGCAGCGCCCGATGGGCGGCGCGCGAGACAGTCGTCACACGCAAGCCAGCCCATGCCGCGCCGCCCATCACCGCCCCCCCACCCGGCCGTGCGGAACCACTAGAAAACCGCTCCCCACCAGCGCGAAGCGCACCCCCAACAGAGTCAACAACACGAATGCCAAACGTGGCCGCCCGCGCGGCCGCGGCTTGGCGGCCCTGCAAATTTCATGCCCTGACCACAGGTCCAGCAGCGCGACAATTCTCGAAACCCGTAGCCCCTGGCGGCGGTGGCAGGCGGAGTGGGCAACCTCGATGCGCCCGAGGGAATCGGAAGGGAGCCGAAGGCGGACGACGATGACAACGGGGAAGTCCCTGTCTCTTATACACATCTGACGCTGCCGACGACGATGCGGTTGTGGTGGTGGGGGGGGGGGGGGGGGGGGTGGGGGGGGGGGGGGGGGGGGGGGGGGGGGGGGGGGGGGGGGGGGGGGGGGGGGGGGGGGGGGGGGGGGGGGGGGGGGGGGGGGGGGGGGGGGGGGGGGGGGGG
>NZ_JAELTJ010001198.1 GCF_016428805.1 Achromobacter sp. ASV32 | reverse complement strand
GTCGCCCAGCGCCGTCAGCCTGCAGATGAAGCAGATCGAGGAATATTTCGGCCAGCCGCTATTTGACCGGTCGGCGCTGCAAGCCCGGCCCAACGCGTTCGCGGCCGAGGTCGACGCCGTGCTGCAGCTGTCTCTTATACACATCTCCGAGCCCACGAGACCTAATAACCGATCTCGTATGCCGTCTTGTGCGTGGAAAAGGGGGGGGGGGGGGGGGGGGGGGGGGGGGGGGGGGGGGGGGGGGGGGGGGGGGGGGGGGGGGGGGGGGGGGGGGGGGGGGGGGGGGGGGGGGGGGGGGGGGGGGGGGGGGGGGGGG
>NZ_JAELTJ010001197.1 GCF_016428805.1 Achromobacter sp. ASV32 | reverse complement strand
CCCCCCCCCCCCCCCCCCCCCCCCCCCCCCCCCCCCCCCCCCCCCCCCCCCCCCCCCCCCCCCCCCCCCCCCCCCCCCCCCCCCCCCCCCCCCCCCCCCCCCCCCCCCCCCCCCCCCTTTCCACGCCCAAGACGGCATACGAGATCGGTTATTAGGTCTCGTGGGCTCGGAGATGTGTATAAGAGACAGGGAAAAAGCCCGGCTGCGCCCCCAGTGCGCGGCGGTACAGCGCCTCGAGGATGGCCAGTCCCAGGATGCCCACGACCCATAGCGATCGCGAACGCGGCGTGCTGCGTGCATAGAGCGTGCGCACCAG
>NZ_JAELTJ010001196.1 GCF_016428805.1 Achromobacter sp. ASV32 | reverse complement strand
CCCCCCCCCCCCCCCCCCCCCCCCCCCCCCCCCCCCCCCCCCCCCCCCCCCCCCCCCCCCCCCCCCCCCCCCCCCCCCCCCCCCCCCCCCCCCCCCCCCCCCCCCCCCCCCCCCCCTTTTTCACCCACAAGACGGCATACGAGATCGGTTATTAGGTCTCGTGGGCTCGGAGATGTGTATAAGAGACAGTGCCTGGCGGTGGCGGCAGACATTTGAGATGAGTTCAACGCCTTGCTGGTTGCGAACCAGCACGCGCCCTCCGCTTTCCTGGGCCAACGTACGCCAATCCCCGACGTCCGGCACCAGCTTCTGGTGG
>NZ_JAELTJ010001195.1 GCF_016428805.1 Achromobacter sp. ASV32 | reverse complement strand
CCCCCCCCCCCCCCCCCCCCCCCCCCCCCCCCCCCCCCCCCCCCCCCCCCCCCCCCCCCCCCCCCCCCCCCCCCCCCCCCCCCCCCCCCCCCCCCCCCCCCCCCCCCCCCCCCCCCATTTTCAAGCATAAGACGGCATACGAGATCGGTTATTAGGTCTCGTGGGCTCGGAGATGTGTATAAGAGACAGGGGTAGGCAGGGGGGACATGGCGGTTTCCTGGAAAAAAGGGAGTGACGGCAGTCTAGTTGCGTCAATCAGCCAGATAAACCGGTAAACCTGCGCGAGTCTGTTGCATATACTGGACAAGTCGGGCGC
>NZ_JAELTJ010001194.1 GCF_016428805.1 Achromobacter sp. ASV32 | reverse complement strand
CCCCCCCCCCCCCCCCCCCCCCCCCCCCCCCCCCCCCCCCCCCCCCCCCCCCCCCCCCCCCCCCCCCCCCCCCCCCCCCCCCCCCCCCCCCCCCCCCCCCCCCCCCCCCCCCCCCCATTTTCAACCACAAGACGGCATACGAGATCGGTTATTAGGTCTCGTGGGCTCGGAGATGTGTATAAGAGACAGGGCTTCGGCCGTGCCCAGGACCAGGCAGGCAAGGGTCACCACCGCCGCCACGCCAAAGGTGCGTGCGTAGATCTCGTAGTAGTAGCCATCGCCCAGGATCTCGATGTAGTTCTTCCAGGTGAACGTG
>NZ_JAELTJ010001193.1 GCF_016428805.1 Achromobacter sp. ASV32 | reverse complement strand
CAACGTGGCCGAGTTCGCGTCCAGCAACCTCTGGATCGCCAAGGACGGCGTGGTGTCCACGCCGGTGGACAACGGCACGTTCCTGAACGGCATCACCCGCCGCCGCGTGCTGGCGCTGCTGAAAGCCTGTCTCTTATACACATCTCCGAGCCCACGAGACCTAATAACCGATCTCGTATGCCGTCTTCGGCTGGGAAAGGGGGGGGGGGGGGGGGGGGGGGGGGGGGGGGGGGGGGGGGGGGGGGGGGGGGGGGGGGGGGGGGGGGGGGGGGGGGGGGGGGGGGGGGGGGGGGGGGGGGGGGGGGGGGGGGGGGGG
>NZ_JAELTJ010001192.1 GCF_016428805.1 Achromobacter sp. ASV32 | reverse complement strand
CCCCCCCCCCCCCCCCCCCCCCCCCCCCCCCCCCCCCCCCCCCCCCCCCCCCCCCCCCCCCCCCCCCCCCCCCCCCCCCCCCCCCCCCCCCCCCCCCCCCCCCCCCCCCCCCCCCCTCTTTTCACGCCGAAGACGGCATACGAGATCGGTTATTAGGTCTCGTGGGCTCGGAGATGTGTATAAGAGACAGACCCAGATGCGCATGGCGCGCGGCGCCGCGAACAGCTGGAACTGGCCCACGCCGGCCACCCGCGACACCGGGTTCTGCACGTTGCGGGTGATGTAGTCGGCCAGCGCGGTCTGGTCCAGCGAGCCG
>NZ_JAELTJ010001191.1 GCF_016428805.1 Achromobacter sp. ASV32 | reverse complement strand
CCGGTCCTCTCGTACTAGGAGCAGGCTCCGTCAAGTATCCAACGCCCACGGCAGATAGGGACCAAACTGTCTCACGACGTTTTAAACCCAGCTCACGTACCTCTTTAAATGGCGAACAGCCATACCCCTGTCTCTTATACACATCTCCGAGCCCACGAGACCTAATAACCGATCTCGTATGCCGTCTTCGGGGTGAAAAGGGGGGGGGGGGGGGGGGGGGGGGGGGGGGGGGGGGGGGGGGGGGGGGGGGGGGGGGGGGGGGGGGGGGGGGGGGGGGGGGGGGGGGGGGGGGGGGGGGGGGGGGGGGGGGGGGGGG
>NZ_JAELTJ010001190.1 GCF_016428805.1 Achromobacter sp. ASV32 | reverse complement strand
CCCCCCCCCCCCCCCCCCCCCCCCCCCCCCCCCCCCCCCCCCCCCCCCCCCCCCCCCCCCCCCCCCCCCCCCCCCCCCCCCCCCCCCCCCCCCCCCCCCCCCCCCCCCCCCCCCCCCTTTTCAAGCCTAAGACGGCATACGAGATCGGTTATTAGGTCTCGTGGGCTCGGAGATGTGTATAAGAGACAGGGATACGGCCGTGTTCTTCAGCGTGGCGTTTGCCGCCACGGGCGCGCCGTGGGTCACCTGGATGGTCGGCGACCTGGCCGTGAAGCTGGCGGTCAACATCAGCATGCTGGCGCCGTTCCGGGCCCTG
>NZ_JAELTJ010000133.1 GCF_016428805.1 Achromobacter sp. ASV32 | reverse complement strand
GGCCACATCATCGTGGACGGCACGGAGCTCACCAACGATCTGAAGCACATCGAGACCATCCGCAAGGACGTCGGCATGGTGTTCCAGCACTTCAACCTGTTCCCGCACCTGACGGTGCTGGAGAACCTGACGCTGGGCCCCATGTGGGTGCTGAAAAAGCCGCGCGCCGAAGCCGAAGCCACGGCCATGAAGTACCTGGAACGCGTGCGCATTCCGGACCAGGCCAAGAAATTCCCCGGCCAGCTGTCCGGCGGTCAGCAGCAGCGCGTGGCGATTGCCCGTTCGCTGTGCATGAGCCCCAAGATCATGCTGTTCGATGAGCCCACCTCGGCTCTGGACCCGGAAATGGTCAAGGAAGTGCTGGACGTGATGGTCAACCTGGCCCAGGAAAGCGGCATGACGATGCTGTGCGTGACCCACGAAATGGGCTTTGCGCGCAAGGTCGCCAACCGCGTCATCTTCATGGACCGCGGCGAAATCATCGAGCAGAACAGCCCGGACGAGTTCTTCGACAATCCGCAGAACGAGCGCACCAAGCTGTTCCTGAGCCAGATCCTGCATTGATACGAACCGCGGGCGGCGCTTGCCGCTGCCCCGCGTGCCGAAACCGCCTTGCCGAAACCGCCTTGCCGGAACGGCCCCGACGGTTGGATGAATGTCCAATCTTTAGGGGCCGGTCACCGGCGAAGGCGGTTTTTCTTTGGGTCGGCGCTTTTGGGGCGCAGCCTCCGGCCCGGCAAGGGCCTCGCCGATTTCCGCGGCGGGAGCGCCGTTGGGCCGAATTCGAGCCTTTTTCGGTGGTATCCCTTTGTTACGCCGTTCTTGTCGCTGCGGTATGCTACCGACCGCCAATGATGCATCGAGAGGAGAACACGAGATGACACAGACCCCCCGCCGCGCCCTGCGCCGCGCCTTGCTGGGCGGCGCCGCGGCCCTGGCCGCCACGCTGGCCTTCGGCGCACCCGCGCTGGCCCAGGCCACCGATTTCCCCACCAAGCCGCTGCGCTTCGTGGTGCCTTACCCGCCCGGCGGCCCGCTGGACACCATGGCCCGCATGCTGGCCGAAAAAGTGCGCGCCTCTCTTGGGCAGCCCGTGATCGTGGAAAACCGCTCGGGCGCCGGCGGCAACATCGGCGCCGACCTGGTGGCCAAGGCCCCGCCCGACGGCTACACGCTGGTGATGGGCGCCGTGGCCACCCACGCAATCAACCCCTGGCTGTTCGCCAACCTGCCTTATGACCCGGTGAAGGACTTTGCGCCGATCACCATCGTGACGTCGGTGCCGAACGTGCTGGTCATGAACGTCGAGTTTGCCGCCAAGAACAAGATCGAGACGCTGGCCGACCTGATCGACTACGCCAAGAAGAATCCGGGCAAGCTGAACTACGGTTCGGGCGGCAACGGCAGCGCGGGCCACCTGTCGGGCGAACTGCTCAAGGCGCGCGCCAGCATCAGCGTCGAGCACATCCCCTACCAGGGCGCGGCGCCGGCGCAGTTGGCGCTGCTGTCGGGCCAGTCGGATTTCATGTTCGACAACCTGGCGGCGTCCGCCCCGCTGATCAAGGACGGCAAGGTCAAGGCGCTGGCCGTGACCACGGCCAAGCGCTCGTCGCTGCTGGCCAACGTGCCCACCGTGGAAGAGTCCGGCATCAAGGGCTTTGACCTGGGTACCTGGTTCGGCGTGTTCGCCACGGGCGGCACGCCCGCGCCGGTGGTGGCCAAGCTGCACAAGGCCTTTGCCGATGCGATGGAACTGCCCGACGTGAAGCAGCGTTCGCTGCTCATGGGTTCGGAAGTGGGGCCGATGACGCCCGAAGCCTTCGCCGAGTTCGTCAAGAACGAAAAGGCCAAGTACCAGGAAATCGTGAAGCTGTCGGGCGCCAGCCTGAACTGAGCGTCGTCCGCGTGGCGGGCTCCGGGCGGCAATGCGCCGGCGGGGCCGCCAGCGGGCTGCAAGCCGCGCCCCGGGGCGCGGCTTTGTCTTGATGCGAGGCCGAGCCTGGCCGCGGGCTACGCCACGGGCGTGGCCAGCAGCCCGTCCACCAAGCGGGCCAGCAGTTTGCGATCCGTTTCCAGGTCGGTGCAGCCGTACTGATCGGACTCCCGGTTGACCCAGGCATCCCCCGCATGCCAATGGCCGTCCTGCGCGGTCAGGGACAGGGCGTAGATCCAGATGCCGGTCCAGCTGCGATGAAAGCGCAGTACACCGTCTTCCAGGTAGATGAACCACTTGTCTTCCATTTCCTGGGGCACGCGGCCCTGCCGCAGACGGGCATGCTGCTCGGCCGTATAGACGGCATCAAAGGGCAGCGGGGCGCGCTTTTTCGGCGCGGGCAGGTGTTTCCAGGAAGCGGCTTGGGCGTCGGGCATGATGATGGGCTTGATTTATGCTTGGGCTGATGCGCGTGCTGTTTTCGCGGCGCACCGGATGCCCGGTGCGCGACCCTACGCATACTAAGGCCAGACCATGCATTTGTCCCCTGCCATTCCCATCCTGCGCATCTTTTCCGTGGAAAAGGCGCGCGAGTTCTATCTGGATTTCCTGGGCTTTGAATGGGACTGGGAACACCGCTTCGAACCCGGCCTGCCGCTGTACGCGCAGGTGCATCGCGGCGACCTGGTGCTGCACCTGAGCGAGCACTACGGCGACGCCACGCCGGGCTCGGCCATCTTTGTGCGCACGCAAGACGTAGATGCCTACCAGGCCGAGCTGATCGCCAGGCAATACGGCTTTGCCCGGCCCGGCATCGAAGAGGCGCCCTGGGGCCGGCTGTTGCAGGTGACCGATCCGTTCGGCAACCGGCTGACGTTCTGCGAATCGCAGGACTAGGGCCTGTTGACACCAAAGGCGCCCCGCACGGGCCCGTAAGCGGTCGCCGGGCGTCGTGGCGCGCACCTTGCGCGGCACCGCCACGCGGCGGCGACCGCGCCTGGCCTGGCGACCGTCGGCGCGAACCGGCCGCGGCATGGGACGGCTACATCTTGCACTCGGCCGCGTGCACGTCGGTGTGGTCGCGCGCGATCACCTTCAGGTTCTTGTAGACCAGCTTGCCGTCGGGGCCGGTCTCGATGTGCAGCAGGTACCAGTCCTGCACGGGGTGCTGGTTGGGGCCGAACTTGAACTTGCCGCGCACGCTGGGAAAGTCGGCGCGGCGCAGCGCCTCGCGGAAGGCATCGGGCTTGCCGGCGATGTCGCCGTCCACGGCCTTCAGGCCCGTGCCGATCAGGTTGGCCGTGTCATAGGCCTGCGCCGCATAGGCGGTGGGCGCGCGGTTGTAGGCCTGGGTGAAGGCCTGCACGAAGTGCTTGTTCTGCGCGTTGTCCAGGTCCGCGCTCCAGAGCGAACTCAGGTAGAAGCCCTTGCCGGCGGTGCCGGTGGCGGCCAGCATGCGTTCGTCCATCGAGTAGATGGGCGTGATCATCTTGATCTTGTCCGACAGACCCGAATTGGCGAACTGCTTGGTCAGGTTGATGCCCGCGCCGCCGGGATGGAACTGGAAGATGGCGTCCGGGTTGAGCGAGCGGATGCGCGCCAGCTCCACCGAGAAATCGGCCTGGTCCAGCTTGGTATAGATTTCTTCGGCGATCTCGCCCTTGTAGGTGCGCTTGAAGCCGGCGACGGCATCGCGCCCGGCCTGGTAGTTGGGCGCCATCACCACGACGCGCCTGGCACCCAGCTCGTTGGCGGCGATGCCGGCCGTGTCGGCGTAAGAATCGTTCTGGAACGACACCGAGAAGTAGTTGGGGTTGCAGGCCTTGCCGGCGTAGTTGGACGGCCCGGCGTTCAGGCTGACATAGAAGCCGCCGGCGTTGAGCACCGTCGGCGCCACCGCGGCCAGCACGTTCGAGAAGTTGACGCCCGTGAACAGGCGCACGCCGCCTTGCACCATCTTGTCGGCGATCTGCTTGGCGTTGGCCGGCTTGAGCGCGTCGTCCTCGACCCGCACGTTCACCGGCACCCCGCCCAGCTTGCCGCCGCCTTCCTTGACGGCCAGCATGAAGGCGTCGCGCTCGTCCTCGCCGATGTAGCCGGCGGGCGTGGACAGTGTGCCGATGAAGCCGATGTCCACGGGTTTCTGCTGGGCATGGGCGGCCAAGGCGGCGAACGCCAGCAGCAGGGCGGCGCTGCCGCGGATGGGTGTCATTGTCATGGTTGTCTCCTCCTGTACCTGCCGTTTTGCTACGGCTCGATGGGGCCCGCGAGACAGTGCTCCACTTTCCAGCCATAGAGCCACTGCAGCGCGTCGTAGAACTGGGACTGGCTGCGGCCGGTCCACAGCATGTTGCGCACGGTGCGTTCGACGCCCCGCGCGTGATAGAGCCTGCCCATTTCGCGAGTGGACCAGACCACCCGGGCGCTGCGCGGGATGCGCACCGATTCGTACAGGCGGAAGGCCGCCTCCAGGTCGTGGCCGCAGTGTTTGACGGCTTCGCCCAGCGTCACGGCGTCTTCGAGCGCCATGCAGGCGCCCTGGGCCATGTATTGCGTCATGGGATGGGCCGCGTCGCCCAGGATGGTGACGCGGCCCTGGCCCCAGTGTTCGACGGGCTCGCGGTCGGCGGTGGCCCAACGCTTCCACGAGGTGGGGCGGTCCAGCATCTGGTGCGGCCGCGGATGGATGCCCTGGAAGTACGACAGCACTTCTTCCTTGCTGCCTTCGCGCACGCCCCATTGTTCCTGCTCGCGGCTGTGGAAGGTCACCACCAGGTTGTATTGCTGGCCGCCGCGCAAGGGGTAGTGCACCAGGTGGCAGTGCGGGCCGGCCCAGAGCACGGGCGCGTTGATGCGCAATTCCTCTGGCATGTTCTCGCGTTCCACCACGGCGCGGTAGACCACGTGGCCGGTGACGCGCGCCGGGTCGCCGATCAGGCGTTCGCGGATCACGGACTTGACGCCGTCGGCACCCACCACGGCGTCGGCCTGGTAGCGGTTGCCCTCGGTGTCGACGACCTCGACCCGCCGGCCGTTCTGCGACACGCTGGCTATCTGGGTCGAGGTGCGAAAGCGGATCAGCGGATTCTGCTGCACGGCTTCCAGGATCGACAGATGGATGTCCGCGCGGTGTATGACGGCGTAGGGGCCGCCAAAGCGCTCGCGGAAGGCGGCGCCGGTGTCGATGCGCACGACTTCGCGGGCGTCGACCGCGTCCATCATGATGATGTGGTCGGTGAAGACCGCGCGCTGGCGCGCCGTGGCGCCCACGCCCAGCGCGTCCAGCGCGGCGAAGGCGTTGGGCCCCAGCTGGATGCCCGCGCCGATCTCGCCGATGTGCGCGGCCTGTTCCAGCAGTTGCACGGCAATGCCCTGGCGCGTCAGCGCCAACGCGGCGGCCAGGCCGCCGATGCCGCCGCCCACGACGATCACGGATGGTGTGGAGGATGCCGTATTCATGCGTTGCCACCCAGGAAGACGCCTTGCCGCCGCAACTGTGCCTGCAGTGCCGCCACCGGCACGGCGGCGGGCGCGCAGCCCGCGCGCAGCGCCATGGCCGACGCGGTGCCGGCGGCCTCGCCCATCACGAAGCAGCTGCCGCTGACACGCGCAGCGGACTGGCCTTCGTGCGTCATGGACGCGCAGCGCCCGGCCACCAGCACGTTGCCGGCCACGCCCGGCCCGCGCCGCGGCACCATCATGCGAAACGGCAGCTGGTTGTAGCCACGCGATTCGGGAATGGGCGGCCATATCCATTGCACGTCGCCGGCCGTGTGCATTTCCAGCGGCCAGCCGTTCACGCCGATGCTGTCGTCGAAGTCGGCGCAGCCCAGCACGTCTTCCTTGGTCAGCATGGCTTCGCCGATGATGCGGCGGGTTTCGCGGATGCCCAGCTGCGGCGCGATGTCCAGCACGTAGGCCTGTTCAAAACCCGGCACCTTGGCGCGCAGGAACGCCAGGTACTGCGTGATCTGGCGGCGGCCTTCAAGTTCGCCGGCCGAGAGCGAGGCGGCGTCGGTGCCGTCGGCCGCGCTGCCGTCGGCGTTGGCCAGCTGCGTGACGTTGACGCGCCATTCATAGTCGTGCTTTTGCGGCCGCACGATGGCGCCGCGCCGCGGAAAAGTGAATTCGCCGCTGGCGGCGGCCTGGTCCATCAGGACGGGGATGGTCTTCCAGGCTTCCTGGGCGCGCACGCCGTCGACATTGCCGACCTTGAACATCAGCGTGGGGTAGAGCATGTGGCCCTGGGCGTCGCCTTTCTCGAACGGCAGCCCGCCCCACTGGGCGATGTCGGCGTCGCCCGAGCAGTCGATGAAGATCTTGCCGCGCACGGCGCAGCGGCCCGACTTGGTTTCCAGGAACAGGGCATCCACATTGCCGGCCGCGTCACGCGTCAGGCCGGTGGCCAGCGCGTGGAACAGGATCTGTGCGCCGCTGTCCTGCACCAGGCCATCTGCCGCGCACTTGAATGCCGAGATGTCGTAGGCCTGGGCGTGGATCTTGCCCAGAATCAGGTGCGGGTCGTTCAGGCCGTCCAGCGCGCGCATGCGGTCCAGCAGCTCGTCGGTGATGCCGTGCACGACCTGCTGGATATCGCCGTGGATGTTCGCATGCAGCCCGCAGAAGTTGGAGACGCCCGCCGCCGTGCCCATGCCGCCCAGAAAGCCATAGCGCTCGACCAGCAGCACGCGGGCGCCGTTGCGGGCGGCGCTGGCGGCGGCCAGGATGCCGGCCGGGCCCCCACCCAGCACGACGACTTCGTATTCGCCGTACAGCGGGATCTGGCGGGCGGGTTCGGTAATGCTCATGCTTGTCTCCTTGCGTATTGCGGATGGCGCTACTGGCCCTTGATGCCGAGCTTCTTGATCAGGGGTTCCCAGCGCTTGAGTTCGTCGTCCATGTAGGCGCGGAACTCGGCCGGGCTGCTGCCCACGGGGTCCATGAATTGGGCCTGCAGGCGCTTGACCACCTCGGGGTCGCGGATCGCCTGGATCAGCGCGTCGGACAGTTTTTTCTGGATGTCGGCCGGCACCTTGGACGAAATCACGAAACCGATCCAGGCCGACCCTTCGATGCCCGGCACGCCGGCTTCGGCCAGCGTGGGAATCTCGGGCAGCAGCGTGGAGCGCTTGGACGACGTGACGGCCAGCGCCTTCAGGCGGCCGTCTTTCACCATGGACATGACGGCGATGGGCGGCAGCGCGGCGAACTGCGTGTCGCCCGACAGCAGCGAGGTCAGCGCGGCGGGCGACGACGGGTAGGGCACGTGTGTGGCGCGCGCGCCGATCTGCTGCAGCAGCAATTCCACCGCCAGATGCGACACCGTGCCGGCGCCGGGCGAAGGAAAGTTGTATTTGTCCGGATGCTTCTTCAATGCTTCGAGCAGCTGGCCGACATTGTCGATGCCGGCAGTGGCGGGCACCACCAGCACGTTGGGCTGGTGCACGGCCAGGGTCAGCGGCGACAGGTCGGTGGCAGGCGCGTACGGCAGCTTGTCGAACAGCAGCGTGTTGTTCACCAGCGGGCCGGTGATGGACACGCCGAAGGTATAGCCGTCGGGCTTGGCGTTGGCGATGGCGAAGGTGCCGATGTTGCCGCTGGCGCCAGGCTTGTTTTCCACCACCACGGTCTGGCCCAGGATGGCGCCGGCCTTTTCGCCGACGATGCGGGCGACCTGGTCGGGGCTGGAACCCGGGCCGAACGGCACGATCGCCTTGAGCGGCTGGGTGGGCCATGCGTCGGCCGCCTGCACAGCACCGAGCGGCGCCAACGCGATCAGCCCCAGGGTCAACGCGCGCGCCGCAAATCCGCGCGCGCGTGCCAGAGTCAAGGAATCAGTCATGCGTGTCTCCCGCGATCTTCATATTGTTGAAATAGGTCTGTTCATTGGCGATGAAGGCCGCGACCATCGCGCGGTAGGCGGCGTCCACCACCTGGTCCAGGTTCTCGAAGCCCTGATCGTGGCGCGCGGCCAGGCGCCGCACCTTGTCGAAGACCTCGGCCTGGCGGGCCGGAGCGCTGACCTGGAAGGCGTCGCGCTTGAAGCGGGCGGCGTCCTTCACATACATGGCGCGCTCGGCGATCAGGCGCACGATGGTGTCGTCCAGGCGGTCGATGTTGGCCCGCACCTCGGACAGGGTGGCACACAGCGGCCGGTAGGCGGGGTCGGTGTATTCGCGCAGCGGCGCGCCCTGGGGGTCGGGCTCCTGGCCGGCAGGGATGTCGCGGGTCATTTGACGTAGTCCGGCTGGTTGGCGGGCGCGGCCTGCTGGAACGCGGGCTGGGCGATGCAGTGCGTATAGACCTGCAACAGGCGCGGGTAGGCGGACAGGTCGCAGCCCATGCGCTGGGCGTTGGCGACTTGCGGCACCACGCAGCAGTCGGCCAGCGTCGGCGCATCGCCAAAGCAATAGGCGCCGTGGCCATGGCGCGCGAGCAGGGTCTCGACGGCGGTCAGGCCCTCACGGATCCAGTGGTGGTACCAGGCCGTCTTTTGCGCCTCGGTGGCGCCCAGTTCTTCCTGCAGATAGCGCAGGATCCGCATATTGTTGACCGGGTGGATGTCGCAGGCGATGGCGTCGGACAGCTCCAGCACGCGGGCGCGTTCGCGCGCCTCCCGAGGAATCAGGCGGGGCTCGGCATGAGTCGCGTCCAGGTAGTCGATGATGGCCAGCGACTGCGACAGCGAAAAGTCGCCATCGGTCAGCAGCGGCACGCCGGCCGACGGGTTGATGGCGACGTAGTCGGCGGCGCGCTGCTCCTGCTTGCGCAGGTTGATGGGCAGCACTTCGAACGCCACGCCCTTCAGGGCCAGCGCGATGCGCACGCGGTACGAGGTGGAGCTGTTGAAGAAGCTGTGCAGTTGCATAGGAAGGGGCGGTCAGGACCGGTTGAGTGGAGCCGAGCGATCGGGCGACGTCATTCGGCCGTGATGCCGGTGCGCGTGACGATGTCGTCCCAACGCTTGGCATCCTTGGCGATCAACGCGCCGAATTCGGCGGGGGTGGAGGTGGCCGGCACCATGCCTTGCGCGTCGAAGGCGGAGGCGGTGGCGGGCGTTTTCAGGATGGCGTTGATCTGCTGGTTCATGCGGTCGACGATGGCGGCCGGTGTGCCCTTGGGCGCCAGCACGCCGTACCACATGTCCACGTCCGCGCCTTGCAGGCCGGCCTCGGTCAGCGTGGGCGTATTGGGCAGTTGCGGCAGGCGCTTGGGGCTGCCGGTGGCGATCACCTTGAGCTTGCCGGCCTTCACCTGCGGCAGCGCCACGTGCACGGGCAGGAACATATAGTCCAGGCGGCCGCCCAGCATGTCGGTGACGGCGCCGGAGGTGCCCTTGTACGGCACATGCAGCATGGTCGTGCCGGTACGGTCCAGGAACAGGGCCATGGACAGATGGTGCGGCGTGCCCACGCCCGGCGTGCCGTAGCTGAGCTTGCCGGGCGCGGCGCGGGCCGCGCGGACCACGTCCTGTACGGTGCTGGCGGGGTTGGACGGATGCGTGACCAGGAGCAGCGAGCCCCAGGACGTCAGGCCGACCGGGGCGAAATCGTGTTGCGGATCGAAGCGCAGCTTGCCCTTGTACAGGCTGCTGTTCATGACGAAGGTGTTCACCGTCACCAGGAAGGTATAGCCGTCGGGCGCGGCGCGTGCGACCTTTTCGCTGCCGATGTTGCCGCTGGCGCCCGCCAGGTTTTCGACGACCACGGGCTGGCCCAGCGTCTGCGGCAGCGAGGCCGCCAACAGGCGGGCGATCAGGTCGATGCCGGTGCCCGGCGTAAACGGCACCACCAGCGTGACCGGGCGCTCCGGCCAGGCGGCGTGACTGGCCGTTGCCGCCAGCGCCAGGGCGCCCGCCGCCAGCATGCGTGCGAACTTGAACATGGGTTGTCTCCTATCGGGGCGCCGGTCATGCGCCGGCTTGGTCGGTTTGACGGCGCGGCCTTGGGGCCGCGTCCGTGCGCTGCTCTCGGTCTACACGAACGACGCCCGCTCCTTCAGCGCGGCCGGGTCAAAACCGGCCACCTGCTTGTAGCGCCGCGAGATGCCTTCCAGTTCCTCGCGGCTGATCACGTCTTCGATGCGCGCAAACGGCTTGTCGCCCGAGCGTTCGTGCACTTCGCGCAGAATGGCGTCGGGCGGGTTGCTGCGATTGGTGAGCACCACGCGCGTCGTTGCTTCGACGCGGACGCGGTCATACTGCTGCAGCGCTTGCGGCGTGAGGCCCAGGCGCTTGAGCTGGCCGGTCAGGTAGCGCGCGTCGATCACGGCCTGGCCCGCGCCGTTGGAACCGCGCGGCACCATCGGGTGGGCGGCGTCGCCCAGCAGGGTCATGCGGCCCTGGGTCCAGGTGGGTAGCGGGTCCTGGTCCACCATCGGATACTCAAGAATCGAATCCGCGTCCTGGATCAGGCGGGCCACGTCCAGCCAGTCGAAATGCCAGTCGGCGAAGGCCGGGAAGAAGTCCTCCAGGCGGCCGCTGCGGTTCCAGTCGCGTACCGCGGGTTCGGCCGCGTCGATCTCGGCCACCCAGTTCACCAGCTGGTTGCCGTCGGCGTCGATGTTGTCGCGGATGGGGTAGATGACCATCTTGCCGGTGGACAGCCAGCCGGCGCGCACCATGCTGGCGCCGGACAGAAACGGCTTGCAGCGGGTGGTGCCGCGCCACATGTTCACGCCGGAATAGCGCGGCGCGCCTTCCTGCGGATAGCACTGCTTGCGCAGCACGGAATGGATGCCGTCGCAGCCGACCGCGATGCGACCGCGCACGGGGGGCAGCGCCTGGCCGTCGTTGTCCTGGAAATGGGCGGTGACACGGTCGGCATCCTGCGTCACCCCGGTGCAGCGGGCGTTGGCCACCACGCTGTCATCGCCCAGGCGCTGCCGCACGGCAGCCAGCAACGCCATTTGCAGGTCGCCGCGATGGATGGAGTATTGCGGCCAGTCGTAGCCGGCATCGATGCCGGCCGGCTCGCCGTAGATGAATTGGCCATGGCGCGTGTAGAACACCGATTCGCGCGTGCGCACGGCGATGGCGTCCAGCGTGGGCAGCAGGCCCAGCTCATCCAGTTCACGCGTGGCATGAGGCAGCAGGTTGATGCCCACGCCCAGCGGCCGGATGTCGCGCACCGCTTCGTAGACGCGGCAGGGTATCCCCGCCTGATACAGGCTCAGCGCCAGTACCAGGCCGCCCACGCCCGCGCCGATGATGATCACATCGGTGTCTTGGGCCATGGTCACACCATCCGCACGCTGAGCGTGCCCAGGCCGTCGACGCCGCCGACCATCGTGTCGCCGCGCACCACCGGGCCCACGCCTTCGGGGGTGCCGGTATAGATCAGGTCGCCGGCTTCCAGGCGGAAGTACCGGGACAGGTAGGCGATGGTTTCGGCGACGGACCAGATCAGCTTGTCGATGTCGCTGCGTTGCCTGTCGGCGCCGTTGACCTGCAGCCAGATGCCGGCGCCATGGATGTCGGGCACGCCGGATGCGGGGTGCAGCGGACCGATCGGCGCGCTCAGGTCGAAGGCCTTGCCCAGTTCCCAGGGGCGGCCGGCTTCGCGCATCTTCATCTGCAGGTCGCGGCGGGTCATGTCCAGGCCGACGGCATAGCCCCAGACGTGTTGCAGCGCCTCCTCGACGGCAATGTTCGCGCCGCCCTTGCCGATGGCCGCGACCAGTTCGATTTCGTAGTGCAGGTTGGCGGTTTCGGGGGGGTAGGGCAGCGACAGCGTGGTGTCAGGGGCTACCGGCACCACGGCGTCGGCCGGTTTGCAGAAAAAGAACGGCGGTTCGCGGTCGGGGTCGAAGCCCATTTCGCGGGCATGGGCGGCGTAGTTGCGGCCCACGCAGTAGACGCGGCGCACGGGGAAGCTGTCGGCGCTGCCGGCGACGGGCACGGCAACCGGGGCGGCGGGGGCAAAGACAAAAGACATGAATCACCTTTTTGGGAATGCGGCGCCGGGACCCGCTCGGGACCCGGCTGAAATGAGGGAGGCGCGCGCGGCGGTCAGGCGATGCGCTCTTCGCGCCACAGGCCCAGCGCGTCCTGCACCGGGCGGTCGGAATAGCTGAACAGCGTGGCGTCTTCCAGCGCCGCCAGTTGCACCGGCAGCCAGGACGGCGCGACGAACACGTCGCGCGGGCCGAAGTGAAATTCGGTGTCGCCGATGCGCGCCGTGCCGCGGCCTTCGACCACGCTGTAGACAGTGGAATCGGTGCTGCGAAACGGCTTGCCCTGAAAGCCCGCGGGCAGCAGCTGCATGAACGTGGCCATGGTGGGCATGGGATAGCCGCCGGTGGCCGGGTTCAGGTAGCGCAGCTTCACGCCGTCCCAGGGATCGAGTTCGCCGTGGCGGTAGAGCGCGTCCAGCGCTTCGCGGCTGCGTTCGTAGGGATAGTTGAAGATGGGCGAGGTGCCGCCGGCGGCGCGGTGCCGCACCGGCGCCATGTTGTGGCCAAAGCGCGCCATGCTGTCGCCTTCGGGGCGCGTGACGGGCTGGGTGGCCGACGGGTAGTTCTCGGCAAAGCCCGCGTCCAGGAAGCGCAGCAGGGGAATGTCCAGGCCGTCCAGCCAGACCACGGGCTCGCCGCCATCCACGGTTTCCGCGTTGCCGTGGTCGTGCCAGGTCCAGGACGGCGTGATGATGAAATCGCCCGGATGCATCGTGGTGCGCTCGCCATTGACGGCGGTGTAGGCCCCGCGGCCTTCGACGATGAAGCGCAGCGCCGACTGGGTGTGGCGGTGGCTGGGCGCGATTTCGCCGGGCAGGATCAGTTGCAGGCCGGCGTACAGGCTTTGCGTGATGCTGGCCTGCCCGGGCAGGCCGGGGTTTTCCAGGATCAGCACGCGGCGCACGGCTTCTTCGGCGGTGATGAGCGAGCCCGCCGCCATCACGTCGTCGCGCACGTCGTCGTATTTCCAGAGGGCGGGCACGCAGCGCGGCGCGGGCTGGCGTGGCACCAGGTTGTGCAGCGACTCCCACAAGGGCGCCATGTTCTTCTGGGCGATGCGCGCGTAATAGGCGGCGCGGTCCGCGCCGTTGGAATGGCTGTCGGGCATGCTTGTCTCCTGTGGAGCCGGCATCCAGGCCGACTCTCTTCTAGGCATGGCCCGCCGCTGCGAGAGGCGCGGCAGGTCCTGATGTGGAGACGATTATGCGGAACGAGCTATGTGTTTTGAAATGAAATTATCTTATTATCCATATCAATAACCATATACGTACGGCGCCGCCCGGCCCACGTACGACACCTCATCAGAGACAAGAGGGCGCCATGGACTGGACCCACCGCCTGCGCCTGCGCAACCTGAAAATGTTGCTCAGCCTGGCTCAGACCCGCAATATCAGCCATTCGGCCGCCATGCTCAACACGACTCAGCCGGGCCTGTCGAAATGGCTGAAGGACCTGGAAGACGATATCGGCCTGCCGCTGTTCGAGCGCCATGCGCGCGGCCTGCGGCCCACGCCGCATGGCGATGTGTTGATCGCGCACGCGCAACGGGTCGAGGCGCAGCTGGATCGCGCCAGCGCCGACATGGCCGCGCTGCGCGAAGGCGGCGGCGGCCGGGTGGTGATCGGCGCCTCGGGCGCGTCGGCATCCGACACGGTGCCGCTGGCGGTGATGAAGCTGCTGGAACGCATGCCGCAGGCCCGCGTGAAGCTGGTGGAAGGCACCACCGACCGCCTGCTGGCGCAACTGGCCCAGGGCGACCTGGACATCGTGGTGGGCCGCTCGGCGCCCGAGCACCATGACCCCGCCATCCGCTTCGAGGCGCTGTATCTCGAACCGATCCACCTGGTGGCGCGGCCGCGGCACCCGCTGTTCGCGCTGGAACAACCGGGGTGGCCCGACCTGCTGTCGTACCGCTGGATTCTCTGGCCCAAGGGCACGCCCATCCGCAACGCGGTCGATGCCGCGCTGGCCGCGGCCGGGCAGGCGCCGCCGGCCGACCATGTGGAATCGAATTCGGTCACCATCAACCTGACCCTGATCAACAACAGCGACATGATCGGCGTGGCCTCGCACCGCGCGGCGCTGCGCTTTGCCCAGATGAAGGCGATGCGCATCATTCCGATGCGGCTGTCGGGTTTCGGCTCGGTGGCGATGTACTGGCGCGAGGACGCCTTCCGGCCGGCCGCGGTGCAGCAAGCCATGGCGGCCCTGCGCCAGACGGTCGCCGAGCACGCGCCGGGCGTGACGAGGCTGTGATGGCGTCCAGCCCCGGCCTGAACGCGCTGATCGCGCAGTGCCGCAAGCTGGAAGCCGCGCTGCGCGACGAGGCGGGGCGCCAGGCGGAGGCAGGGCACCGCCCGCATGAGGGTCCCGATGACGGCCTGAATGACGGCCTGAATGATGGCCCGAACCACGGCCCGAACCACGGCGGGAACGACGGCCCCGACGACGGTTCGAATGACGGTCGGCATGAACCTGCGGCGACTTCGCGCGCGATGCACCGCTTCATCGCCGACATGGATGCGCGCCAGGCGCCGCCGGGCCTGTGGTCGCCGCTGGTGCTGGCGGTCTTGACGATGGCGGGCGGCATCGGCGTGGGTATCGGCCTGCTGAGCCTGCTGCTGCGCCCCGCGGGGCCGGCGCTGGCGGCCTTCGCGCTGGTGCTGGCCTGTGCCGTCACCGCGCTGGCGCTGGCCATCGGCGTGGTGGCCTTCATGGGCGGCCACGCCTTCGGGCTGGTGCTGCTCAAGCGCACCGCGCTGACGCTGGCCGCGGCGGGGGCGCTGGGGCTGATCGTCTGGTCGCAGGGAGACATGCGGGCCGTGGGCCCGGTAGTCGCCCTGCTGGGCGGCGCGGGCGCCTGGCTGCTGATGAACAGCAATGCGTTCTATGTGTTCGCCGGCTACCGGATGGCGCGGCGTGTGATGCAGGCGCAGGCGCGGCGGCGCTGAGCCGCCGTTGCGGCCCGCGCTGCCTTCCCGGGCCTATTTGGCGGTGTTGGACCAGCCCTTGGACAGTTCCACCGCCTGGCGCCAGCGCCGCATGCGGGCGTCGCGCACCGATTGCGGCCAGGCCGGCTCGAACGTGCGTTCGGCCTGCCACTTGGACGCGAATTCGTCCTGGCCCGACCAGAAGCCGACCGCCAGCCCCGCCAATCCGGCCGCGCCCAGCGCGGTGGATTCCGGTACCCGCGGGCGCACCACCGGCACGCCCAGCAGGTCGGCCTGCATCTGCATCAGCAGATCGTTGCGCGCGGCGCCACCGTCCACCCGCAGCTCGGTCAGCGCGATACCGCTGTCGCCGTTCATGCAGGTGAGCAATTCGGCGCTTTGCAGCGCGATGGATTCCAGCGTGGCGCGGGCGATGTGGGCGCGGGTGGTGCCGCGGGTCAGGCCCACCAGCGTGCCGCGGGCATACGGGTCCCAGTGCGGCGCGCCCAGGCCGGCAAAGGCCGGCACCATGAAGACGTCGTCGGTATCGGCCACGCTGGCGGCCAGGGATTCGATTTCCTCGGAGCGCTGGATGATGCCCAGGCCGTCGCGCAGCCATTGCACCGCGGCGCCGGCCACGAACACGCCGCCTTCCAGCATGTAGGCCGGCCGCCAGCCGGCCTGCCCCGGCACGGGCAGGCCCCAGCCTACCGTGGACAGCAGGTGGTTGCGGGACTGCACCGGTTTGTCGCCGACGTTCATCAGCATGAAGCAGCCGGTGCCGTAGGTGTTCTTGGCCATGCCCGGCTTGAAGCAGGCCTGCCCGAAGGTGGCGGCCTGCTGGTCGCCTGCGACGCCGGCGATGGGAATCGAGCCGCCCAGCCACTCGGGCAGGGCCTCGCCCACCACTGCGCTGCTGGGCGCGATGGCGGGCAGCACGCTGCGGGGAATGTTGAGCAGCGCCAGGATCTCGTCGTTCCAGTCCTGCGTATGCAGGTCGAACAGCATGGTGCGCGACGCATTGCTGGGGTCGGTGCTGTGCACCGCGCCGCCGGTCAGCTGCCACACCAGCCAGGTGTCGACGGTGCCGAAGGCCAGTTCGCCGCGCTCGGCCTTCTGGCGCGCGCCGGGCACGTGGTCCAGCAGCCAGGCGAGCTTGGTGCCCGAGAAGTAGGCGTCCAGTACCAGCCCGGTGCGCGATTGCAGGAAGTCGGCATGGCCGTCCGCGCGCAGCTGATCGCACATCGGCGCGGTGCGGCGGTC
>NZ_JAELTJ010001189.1 GCF_016428805.1 Achromobacter sp. ASV32 | reverse complement strand
CCCCCCCCCCCCCCCCCCCCCCCCCCCCCCCCCCCCCCCCCCCCCCCCCCCCCCCCCCCCCCCCCCCCCCCCCCCCCCCCCCCCCCCCCCCCCCCCCCCCCCCCCCCCCCCCCCCCTTTTTCACGCCCAAGACGGCATACGAGATCGGTTATTAGGTCTCGTGGGCTCGGAGATGTGTATAAGAGACAGGTTGGGGAACGGTCGACATTCAATGGGAGGCGAGAGTAACGATCATGACGACCGAAAATGGAACATTTGTCGTATTCGAAGCGCCGGAAAGCAGGCGCCGGTACGCCTCGCTGCTGGGCGGCCTGGG
>NZ_JAELTJ010001188.1 GCF_016428805.1 Achromobacter sp. ASV32 | reverse complement strand
CCCCCCCCCCCCCCCCCCCCCCCCCCCCCCCCCCCCCCCCCCCCCCCCCCCCCCCCCCCCCCCCCCCCCCCCCCCCCCCCCCCCCCCCCCCCCCCCCCCCCCCCCCCCCCCCCCCCCTTTTCCAGCACAAGACGGCATACGAGATCGGTTATTAGGTCTCGTGGGCTCGGAGATGTGTATAAGAGACAGGGCCTGCAGCGCGCCGGCGCCGGTCGGCTCGGGGGCGGACATGTGCCAGGCATCGGAACTGGCGCCGCCGCCCAGCAGCGCCACCGCGCCGCTGCCGGCGGGTTCGCGCTGCATCAGGAACAGCACG
>NZ_JAELTJ010001187.1 GCF_016428805.1 Achromobacter sp. ASV32 | reverse complement strand
CCCCCCCCCCCCCCCCCCCCCCCCCCCCCCCCCCCCCCCCCCCCCCCCCCCCCCCCCCCCCCCCCCCCCCCCCCCCCCCCCCCCCCCCCCCCCCCCCCCCCCCCCCCCCCCCCCCCTTTTTCAAGCCTAAGACGGCATACGAGATCGGTTATTAGGTCTCGTGGGCTCGGAGATGTGTATAAGAGACAGGCTCATCGCCGCGCCGCTGGCCGCGCTGTTCCACTGGCTCGAATCCTGGCTGGCCCACGCCATGGCCTATCAGCTGCTGGCCGACATGCGCGTCAAGCTCTACGACAAGCTGGAACGGCTGGCGCCC
>NZ_JAELTJ010001186.1 GCF_016428805.1 Achromobacter sp. ASV32 | reverse complement strand
TGACTGGAGCTTGCCCATGACCCCCGCCAATGCCATCGCCCGCCCGTCGGGCCGCGCCGTCGACGAACTGCGGCCGTTCAGCCTGGAGCGCGGCTTTACGCGTTACGCCGAGGGCTCGGTGCTGGTCCTGTCTCTTATACACATCTCCGAGCCCACGAGACCTAATAACCGATCTCGTATGCCGTCTTGTGCTTGGAAAAGGGGGGGGGGGGGGGGGGGGGGGGGGGGGGGGGGGGGGGGGGGGGGGGGGGGGGGGGGGGGGGGGGGGGGGGGGGGGGGGGGGGGGGGGGGGGGGGGGGGGGGGGGGGGGGGGGGG
>NZ_JAELTJ010001185.1 GCF_016428805.1 Achromobacter sp. ASV32 | reverse complement strand
TGCCTGTGCTCGGACTACCAGCCATCCACGCTGATCGCGGCGGCATTCGCCGTGGTCGCGCAGACCGATCTGACGCTGCCGCAGGCCATCGCGTTGGTGACGGCCAATCCGGCGGATGCCTGCGGCCCTGTCTCTTATACACATCTCCGAGCCCACGAGACCTAATAACCGATCTCGTATGCCGTCTTGTGCGTGGAAAGGGGGGGGGGGGGGGGGGGGGGGGGGGGGGGGGGGGGGGGGGGGGGGGGGGGGGGGGGGGGGGGGGGGGGGGGGGGGGGGGGGGGGGGGGGGGGGGGGGGGGGGGGGGGGGGGGGGG
>NZ_JAELTJ010001184.1 GCF_016428805.1 Achromobacter sp. ASV32 | reverse complement strand
CCCCCCCCCCCCCCCCCCCCCCCCCCCCCCCCCCCCCCCCCCCCCCCCCCCCCCCCCCCCCCCCCCCCCCCCCCCCCCCCCCCCCCCCCCCCCCCCCCCCCCCCCCCCCCCCCCCTTTTTTCAAGCACAAGACGGCATACGAGATCGGTTATTAGGTCTCGTGGGCTCGGAGATGTGTATAAGAGACAGGATCAGGCCGGTGTAGTCGAACGGCGCCACCACCGACGCCGGCGCGATGCGAAAGCCCTGAGTGATCAGCGCCAGGCCCAGCGTGCTGAATAAGGCCACCGCCGCGAAGTACGGCAGGTCGGCCAGG
>NZ_JAELTJ010001183.1 GCF_016428805.1 Achromobacter sp. ASV32 | reverse complement strand
CCCCCCCCCCCCCCCCCCCCCCCCCCCCCCCCCCCCCCCCCCCCCCCCCCCCCCCCCCCCCCCCCCCCCCCCCCCCCCCCCCCCCCCCCCCCCCCCCCCCCCCCCCCCCCCCCCCCCTTTTCACCCACAAGACGGCATACGAGATCGGTTATTAGGTCTCGTGGGCTCGGAGATGTGTATAAGAGACAGGCCCTGGACGCGGCTGCAGCCGGGCATCCGCGTCAAGCCGCTGGGACCGGCGTTTACCGGGTAAGCGAGCGGGCGCGGCAAGCGGCATGGCTGCCCGCCGCGCCGCGCATTGCCCGAGTTACTTGAG
>NZ_JAELTJ010001182.1 GCF_016428805.1 Achromobacter sp. ASV32 | reverse complement strand
CCCCCCCCCCCCCCCCCCCCCCCCCCCCCCCCCCCCCCCCCCCCCCCCCCCCCCCCCCCCCCCCCCCCCCCCCCCCCCCCCCCCCCCCCCCCCCCCCCCCCCCCCCCCCCCCCCCTCTTTTCAAGCATAAGACGGCATACGAGATCGGTTATTAGGTCTCGTGGGCTCGGAGATGTGTATAAGAGACAGGGCGCTATCCGTTCTTCGTGGCCTTCGCCATCAACGTGGTCGCACTGTTCGCGCGGCTGCGCCTGGTGCTCACCGAGGAATACACCCAACTGCTCGAAGAAGGCGAACTCGAACCCATCAGCACCAC
>NZ_JAELTJ010001181.1 GCF_016428805.1 Achromobacter sp. ASV32 | reverse complement strand
CCCCCCCCCCCCCCCCCCCCCCCCCCCCCCCCCCCCCCCCCCCCCCCCCCCCCCCCCCCCCCCCCCCCCCCCCCCCCCCCCCCCCCCCCCCCCCCCCCCCCCCCCCCCCCCCCCCCATTTTCAAGCACAAGACGGCATACGAGATCGGTTATTAGGTCTCGTGGGCTCGGAGATGTGTATAAGAGACAGGGCCGGCTATGCCCGCCGCCTGGTCGCGCCTCGCCAGCAAGGCCGGGCGCTGGCGGTGGTGGGCGCGGGCCAGCCGCTGGCCTTGTGCCTGGGCGTGCCTGCTGGCGCCTGGCTGGGCAGCATGATG
>NZ_JAELTJ010000132.1 GCF_016428805.1 Achromobacter sp. ASV32 | reverse complement strand
CGTCCAGCGCGCGCTTGCACAGGGTGTCGGACCAGGGCACCGACAGGCCTTCCGGGATCTGCAACGCGCCCACATTGCGCGCATAGCGCACGTGCTGCAGGTCGGCGTCGATCGAGGTGAGATAGGTGGATTCCAGGCCCGTGACGGCGCCCAGCATGTCGAGCAGAGGTCGCGTCAGCTGCTCGACCGATTTGGCGGCCTGCAGCGACGTCGAGAGTTCGGCGAGGATGGGGTCCAACGAAAGCTCCCTGGAAAGCGCTGGCGTATCGGCGCCGGCCGGGAGCCGGCGCCATCGCCATTATGCCTGGGCCCTAAAGTCCTTTGCTGCACTGCCGTAAGTGAGGTTGACGCGGCCTTTGGCGCCGCGTACCTGGATACCCGTGCCCTCCGGCATGGGCAGTTGCAGTCAGAAGGCAAGCATGAAAATCACCTCGTTGCGCAACAGGATCCTGTTGATCACCTGCTTTACCGTCGTCGGTGCGCTGGTGCTCTCGGGCATCGTCACGTACCAGATCGTGCGCGACAACATGATGGCGACCATCTCGGCGGACCTGGACGCCATCGCCGCCGGCAACGCCAGCGCCATCGAACGCTGGTCGGCCGACAAGGCCCAGGCCGTGGCTGCCACCGCCGCCGTGGTCGAAAAGGGCGACCCGCGCGGGTTGGCCAAGCTGATGGGCGACACCAACGGCTTTCCGATCACCACGATCGGCTGGTCGGACAAGACGTACCTTTCCACCACGCAGACGGCCGCCGACTACGATCCGACGGCGCGCCCCTGGTACAAGAGCGCGGTCGCCGCGGGCAAGCTGACCGTCACCAAACCCTATGGCGATTCGGGCACCGGCAAGCTTTACGTGGCGTTCACCGCGCCCATGGTGCGCAACGGCCAGACCGTCGGCGTCCTGAGCGGTGCCGTGCCGCTGGACGGCATCCAGGCCATCATCACGGCCATCCGCCCCACGCCGTCCAGCATTGCGTTCGTGCTGGCTGCCGATGGTCAGGTGATCTCGCACGTGGATGCCAAGCTGGCGTTGAAGCCCTCCACCGAGGTGGCCGCCGAGCTCACCCCTGCGGTCCTGGCCGCCATGGCGCGCGACGGCGCGGCGCCGGTCGCGGTGACGCTGGGCGGCGCGCCCAAACTGCTCAAGGCGCGCGCCATTCCCGGCACCGACTGGTTCCTGGTGATCGCGCTGGATCGCGCCGAGGCGACCGCCGGCCTGACGCAGGTGCTCAACGCGACCCTGGTGTCGGTGGTGGTGCTGACCCTGATCGCGGTGCTACTGGCCAGCGTGGTGACCTCGCGGGCCTTCAAGCGCCTGTCGGCGGTACGCGATGCCATGGATACCATCGGCTCGGGCGACGGCGACATGACGCACCGCCTGGCGGTGGTGGGCCATGACGAAGTGGCGCAGATATCGGCGTCGTTCAACGCGTTTGTCGACAAGATCAGCCACGTGATGCTGGACGTGCGCACCGGCGTGCATTCCATGACGGCCGCCACCAGTGAGATCGAAATGGGCAACCGCGATCTGTCGCAGCGTACCGAAACGTCGGCCGGCTCCTTGCAGGAAACCTCGTCGGCGCTGACGCAGCTGACCTCCAGCGTCCGGCAGACCGAGGAAACCGCCGAGCAGGCGACGCGCCTGGCCACCGAGGCCAGTTCGGCGGCCGAGCGCGGCGGCCAGGTGGTGACGGACGCCGTCACGACGATGAGCGCGATCTCGCAGTCTTCCGAGCGCATCACCGAGATCATCAGCGTGATCGACGGCATCGCCTTCCAGACCAACATCCTGGCGCTGAACGCCGCGGTCGAAGCGGCGCGGGCGGGCGAGCAGGGCCGCGGCTTCGCGGTGGTGGCGGGTGAAGTGCGCACGCTGGCGCAACGCAGCGCGGCCTCGGCGCAGGAGATCCGCGGCCTGATCCAGGCGTCGGTGCAAAACGTGAAGAGCGGCACCGAACGCGTCCAGGCGGCCGGCGCGACGATGGGCGAGATCGTCGATGGCATTAATCGCGTGCAGCGCCTGGTATCCGAGATCCACGGCGCTATGGCCGAACAGAGCGTGGGCATCAGCCAGATCGACCGCGCGGTGTCGGACATGGACCAGGCGACTCAGCAGAACGCGGCGCTGGTGGAAGAATCGGCCGCCGCGTCGGCCATGCTGAGCGACCAGGCCCGCGCCCTGGCCGGCACTGTGGCGCTGTTCAAGCTGCGCGACGATGGGCGGGGTGCGCCCCAGCAGGGACTGCCCCAGCATGGGCTGCCCCAGCAGCGGCTGGCCTTGGCCCACGCCTGACGGGCCGCGGCCCCGGCGCGGCTGGCGCGCTACGATAGCCCCACCGGATTGCCGGGGGGGCTTTTTTTCGCCTCTGCCAGGCAGTCTCCATCCATCGCTACCGTAAGGGACGTTCATGCGCAGCCGACGACAGGCTCTCTCTGCACTTTCCCGGCTGGCGGCTGGCGCGGCGGGTATCGTCCTGGCGCGCTCGGCCTGGCCGGGCGGCTTTGGGACGGCCCCCTCGCGCGCCGAGCGGGCCGAGCAGGATGGGTCCACGCCGCGGCCGGCGTTCATGTTCTTCGAAGCCTGGATCGATGCCAAGTATGTGGTGCCGCCGGTCAAGGCCCCGGCGGGCGGCTCGATGCGCGCCACGCTGTACACCGACACCGGCGTGCTGGAGTGGCGCGTGACGCTGGCCCGCATGACCGGCCCCGAAACCGTGGCGGCTTTTCATGGGCCCGCGACGGAACGCGAGAACGCGCCCGCGCTCATCGTGCTGCCGCCGTTCGTGCTCTATGAAGACAGGAGCGCGCGTGAACGCGAGGGGCGCAGCCAGCTGACGGCCGCGCAGATCGAAGACCTGATTGCCGAGCGCTGGTATGTCAGTGCCTCCACGGCGGCGCACCCCGATGGCGAGCTGCGCGGGCAGATAAAGACCTACCGTGGCGGCGTGCATGGCGGCTGAACAATAGCCGCGTTGGCGGGTGGCAACGGCCTGTTGTCACCCGCCGCTCGAGCGCGATGCCCGAGCCTGACGCGACGGCGCTCGCAACGCTCCACGCCGCCGCGTATTCCCCTTCTCCGATCTGGATGCCCGCGTTGCCGGACAGGCTGGCGATCGCCTTCTTGCGCATCGCCGAAATGGGGTCGTGCCTGACGGCGACCTGAATTTTTTCACGTCTTCAGGAAGCCGTCAGCTTCATGTCACGCGGCCTACGGGAAAGCGATAAGTGTTTGGCGCGTTCCGGCGCAAAAAGCGAAAGCAGATTGGAAGTGTCGATCTCTACTATCTGCCGAACTCGCCCGCAGCACCGAAATTTTCAGCGGAAAGACAGGCGAGCAAAGCTGACCGGTTGGAGAACCGGGCGGAAAAAACAAGCAAAAATGCATCGCCTGGGAGGGCGAGTCTTATGTATCTAAGCAATAGAAACTTCGTTGCGGGGCTCTTCATGATCGCCTTCGCCCTGCTGTTCGGGTTGACGGCCATGAAGTACCAGCTGGGGACCTTCAGCCGGTCCGGACCGGGGCTGTTTCCGCTGATGGTCAGTTCGCTTCTGGGCTTGATCGGCCTGATCACCGTGCTGCGCTCGCGCTTCGTGCCGCCGGTGCCGCTGAGCTACAGCTTCAAGAACATCGCAATCATCATGCTCAGCCTGTGCGGCTTCGCGGTGGTGTCCGCCCTGATCAACATGATCGTGGGCATCGTGTTCCTGGTGTTCTGCTCGACGCTGGCCGGTACTTCGTACTCGGTGGCGCGCAACATCAAGATTTCCCTGGGTCTGATCGCGGTGGCATTCGCCTTCAGGTATCTGCTCGGCCTCAACCTGCCCCTGTTCTGAAGAGTCTATTCCATGGAAATCCTGAATAACCTCGCGTTCGGCTTCGAACACGCGCTGACGCTGCAGAACCTGATGTACTGCGCGATCGGCTGCGTGGTCGGCACGCTGGTCGGTCTGCTGCCGGGCCTGGGCCCGCTGTCCACCATCAGCCTGTTGTTGCCCCTGACTTATTCCATCCCTACCGGCGGCGCGCTCATCATGCTGGCCGGCATCTACTACGGCGCCCAATATGGCGACAGCGTCAGCGCCATCACCATGAAGATCCCGCACGCGAGCAGTATCGTGGCGTGTATCGACGGGTACCAGATGAATCTGAAGGGCAAGACCGGACTGGCCTTGTTCACCGCCGGGGTGTCCAGCTTCATCGGCGGCACCGTGGCCATCGTGGTGCTGTCGACCATGGCGCCCGCGCTGGGCGAAGTGGGCTTGCTGTTCGGGCCGGCCGACTACTGCGCGCTGATGCTGCTGGGCTTTTTCTGCGTCAGCTTCGTCAGCAGCGGCAGCCTGCTCAATGGCCTGGCCATGGCCATGATCGGCATTTTGCTGGGCGTGATCGGCACGGATGTGAACAGCGGCGTGGCGCGTTACACGATGGATCTGGCGTTCCTGCAGGATGGCGTGGGGCTGATCAGCATCGCGCTGGGCTGCTTCGGTATCGCCGAAATCGTCAAGAACCTGGACAACCGCAATACGCTGACGCCGTTCAATGGCAAGATCAAGCTGATTCCGACCTGGCCCGAGTTCAAGCGCATCATCCCCAGCGCGTTGCGCGGCAGCGTGGTGGGGTCGGTGCTGGGCATCCTGCCCGGCGGCGGTCCGACGATCGCGCAGTTTGCGGCCTACGCGGCCGACAAGCGCTTCAGCAAGTACCGCCACGAAATCGGTAGCGGCGCCATCGAGGGCGTGGCGGGCCAGGCCGCCGCCGACGAAGCGGCCGCGCGTACCAGCTTCATTCCCCTGATGGCCATCGGCATTCCCGAGAACGCCGTCATGGCGCTGATGCTGGCCGCCTTCATCGTCAAGGGCATCCAGCCCGGCCCCAACATGATCGCCACTCACCCGGACCTGTTCTGGGGGCTGGTGGCCAGTATGTGGGTGGGCAACTGTTTCCTGCTGATCCTGAACGTGCCGCTGGTGCGCTACTGGCTGTCGGTGTTCAAGATTCCGTACACGGTGCTGTTCCCGGCGATCCTGTTCTTCTGCTGCATCGGCACGTTCAGCATCAACAACAACCTGGATGACATCTACATCACGGCGATTTTCGGCCTGATCGGCTACCTGTTCCTGCGCTTGGGCATGGAAGCCGCGCCGCTGATGCTGGGCTTCATCCTGGGCCCGATGCTGGAAGAGAACTTCCGCCGCGCCATGTTGCTCAGCCGCGGCGAGTTCGGCACATTCCTGTCGCGCCCCATCAGCGGCACGTTGCTGGCGCTGATCGGCGCCGCGGTGGTGTGGCAGCTGGTGTCGTTCCTGCGCAAGGCGCGCAAAGCGCCGGTGCTGGAACAGCAACCGGCCGAGCCTTGATGCCGCGTTGAATGTCCGGCCTGCCGGCGCCGCCTGCGCGGCGTCGGTGGGGCCAGAACGGATGCCCTGGCGCGTGCCCTGCACGCGCTAGGGCAGATTGCTTTGCCACTCCTGCAACTGCTGGGTCCGCTGTTGCGTTCTGCGCAGAAGGCAGGTCATCTGGTCCGCATTGCGCCCGGTCCCGGCCTGATTGATCAGGTACCACGCGGCGCACTCGCTATCGCGAAAGCGCACCCACTGCCGCTGGGCCTCGATGAACCGGGTCTTCAGGGCGGGATAGTCGATATCCTCGTTCCGCGGCTGCGACAGGGTCTTCAGAAGTCGCTGATACGCAGCGTTGAGGGCACTGTCGGCCTGATCGTAGACCGCCTGCGCCCGCATGTCGGTGCAGATGGGTGAGTAGTCGTCGGCCTTGCAGTCTTGCGCATGCGCGGTGGACGATGCGCTCAAGACGAGGGCAGCGCAGAGGCTGCGGCAGAATGTTGATCGCAGGTGCAGGGTTGGCATGGACGGGGGGCTTGGTCGAATGTCGGGAGGCGGTCTCGGGCCACTGATTATCGCCCGAGACGGCCTGCCGCTACCCCCGGCTGCCGTGGCGCTGGGTCAGCACCCTCGGCCCATGATGCGCGCGGCGGCCTGCGCCGATTGTTCCACGGCCAGATTCCCGCGTTGCCGCAGATCATCTTCATAGCGTTGCAAGGCCTGCCCAAGGGGCAGGCCCCGTTGCGCCTGCGCCAGCAGCGTGGCCAGCGATCGGGCGTCGGCCAGCGCGGTGTTCGCTCCCAAGCCGCCGGCCGGACTCATCGCGTGGATGGCATCGCCCAGGAAGGTCAAGCCCGGTTGCGTCCAGCGGGGCAGGGCGGGCGCGCTGTAGACGGTCTTCAAGGCGATGCCCGCCGGATCGCTGGCGGCCACCATGGCGGCCAGCGCGGGATGCACCGGGGCGAGCAGGCGCTCGGCGGCGCGCTGCCAGTGACGGCCGGCGCCGGCCTCCCGCGAGGCCGTGTCCGCCTCGCGCGCGGCCGAATCCTCGCCCAGCACCGCGGCCCGTTCGCCGATCACGGCCCAGTATTGGTAGCTGGGAATATCGCTGAGACGGCTGCCGGGGACGAGCAACTGCGCAAGCTGGGGCAGCGCCGGCAGCCGCATGGCGTCCAGCACCAGCGCGTAGCCGGGGCCGAACACGACGCCCGCGCCGGCGCGCAGGTCCGCAGGCAGGGTATCGCCTGCCAGGCTGCCCGACGGCGCCACGCCGAAGATCGTGACGGTGTCCGTGTCCTGGGGCGCGGCTTGCGGCAGATGCTGGCGCCGCAGCGCGGAGTGCACGCCGTCGGCGGCCACGACCAGCGTGCCGGGCCGCGCGGGCAGCCCGTCCAGCCGCAATCCCGCCGCGTCCAGGCCGGCGCAGCCGTGGCCGAAATGCACCCGCGACTCCAAGCCGGACAACAGGATCTCGCGCAGCGTCTGCCGGTGCGCCGAGCGGTCGGGCACGGCGTCGGTATCATCCACGCGCCAGCTGCCGGCGGCGCGTTGCGGCAGGGGTTGCAAGCGCGCGTCCAGCAGGACGCCGGGGCCGTCGCAGGCCGAGCAGCTTTGCTGGAACAGCGCATTCAGTGCGGGTGGCAGGCAGTGCGCCAGCGCGGCCTGGCCGGTGGCATCGATGCGCAGGCGGTAGCCCTGCACGCGGCTGTCGGTGCGCGCGTCGCGTTCGTACACGTCGAAGTCGATGCCGGCGCGGGCCAGGCCCTGTGCCAGGCACAGGCCGCCCAGACCGGCGCCGATGATGGAAACATGAAGATTCTGCATAATGCTCTCGAAGAAAGCCGGATCAACCGGTACCCTTGCAGCTTGACCGCAAGCGGCCCGTGGGCGGTAATGCCGGCGCGCCAACAAACCATGCGAACCCGACAGCCTGATTCCCCAGCCAGCCCCGATTACAGCGAACTGCTGGACGGCCCGGCGCTGTGCGTCTTTCATGGCGCGGACGCGCCGGGCAGCGAGTTCCGCCTGGGGTCGCGCGAATACGATTGGCACGCCCATGCGCGCGGCCAGCTGTTCGGCGTGGACAGCGGATCGATGCGTGTGCATACCGACGCCGGCTCGTGGCTGTTGCCGCCGCAGCGGGCGGGCTGGATTCCCGCCGGGCAGCGGCATCAGGTCAGCGTGGCGGACGCCGCCAGCGGCTGGGTGGCGCTGGTGCATCCCGATGCGGCCGCGGGGTTGCCGGCGGCGCCCTGCGTGCTGGGGGTGGGCGGTTTGCTGCGCGGCATGGTGCTGCGCGCGGCCGGCTGGCCGGACAAGCTGTCGCTGGACGCGGCGCAATCGCGCTTTGCGGCGGTGCTGCTGGACGAGATCGAGGCGGCGCCGCGCGAACCCTTGCACCTGCCCTGGCCGCGTGACCGGCGCCTGTGCCGGCTGGCGCAAGCGTTGGCTGACGACCCGGCCGACAATCGTTCTCTGGAAGCGCTGGCGGTGCAGGCCGGCCTGGCGCCGCGCACCGCGCAGCGCTTGTTTGCCGGGGAAACCGGCCTGGGATTCACGCAGTGGCGCCAGCAACTGCGGTTGATCCACGCGCTGGAACGCCTGAGCGCCGGGCAGCCGGTGGCGCAGGTCGCGGACGCGCTGGGCTACGCCACGCCCAGCAATTTCATCGCCATGTTCAAGCGTGCCTACGGCATGACACCGGGACGGTATCTGCAAGGGGCCGCGGCCGCGCACTAGCCGTCGCCGGCATCACGCCGCCAGCTTGCGCATTTCGGCGATCAGGTCGGACTTGCCCTCGAAACCGATACCCGGCAATTCAGGCAGGGTGACATAGCCGTTGTCGACCCGCACGCCATCGGGAAAGCCGCCATACGGCTGGAACAGATCGGGGTAGGATTCGTTGCCGCCCAGCCCCAGGCCCGCGGCGATGTTCAGCGACATCTGATGGCCGCCGTGCGGAATGCAGCGGCTGGCCGACCAGCCGTGCTGGTGCAGCATGTCCAGCGTGCGCAGGTATTCCACCAGGCCGTAGCTCAGAGCGCAGTCGAATTGCAGCCAGTCGCGGTCGGGGCGCATGCCGCCGTAGCGGATCAGGTTGCGCGCGTCCTGCATCGAGAACAGGTTCTCGCCTGTCGCCATCGGTTTGTCGTAATAGTTGCGCAAGGTGGCCTGCAGCTCGTAGTCCAGCGGATCGCCGGCTTCTTCGTACCAGAAGAGGTCATACTGCGACAGCGCCTTGGCATAGCGGATGGCGGTGTCCAGGTCGAACCGGCCATTGGCGTCGACCGCCAGTTTGCGTCCATCGCCCAGCACATCGAGGATCGAATCGATGCGGCGCAGGTCTTCGTCCAGCGACGCGCCGCCGATCTTCTTTTTGACCACGGTATAGCCGCGGTCGACGTAGCTGCGCATTTCGTCCTTGAGCTGGGCGTGGTCCTGGCCTGGGTAGTAATAGCCGCCAGCGGCATAGACGAACACGCGACGCTCGGGGTGGCCGTTGCCATAGCGCTCGGCCAGCAACTGGTACAGGGGCTTGCCCGCGATCTTGGCGACCGCGTCCCAGACCGCCATGTCGATCGTGCCGATCGCCACGGACCGCTCGCCGTGACCGCCGGGCTTCTCGTTGGTGTACATCGCATCCCAGATGCGGTGCGGATCCAGGTTGTCGCCAGTGTCGTTGACCAGGCTTGCGGGGTCCGCTTCAAGCAGGCGCGGGATGAAGCGCTCGCGCATCAACGTGCCCTGGCCGTAGCGCCCGTTGGAATTGAAGCCGTAGCCGATGACCCGCCTGCCGTCGCGCACCACATCGGTCACTACCGCCACCAGACTCAGCGTCATCTTGCTGAAGTCGATGTAGGCGTTGCGGATGGGCGAACTGATCGGAACGGTCTTCTCGCGGATTTCTACGATTTTCATGCTGTCTCCTGGGCCAGGCGGCGGGTGGGAAAGCCGTAGATTATTCGCGTGGCATCGCTTTATGATGGGCTGAAACGCAATTCTTTATTAACTTAAAGTGAATAAAACACGCGCGGGACCCCGGGCATCCCCGCCGTGGCGACGTTCCCTTTCCGGGAGAACTCTGTGAGCAACGACCTGACGTCCTCGCTGGAATTTTTCGTGCTGCTGGCTCGTCACGGCAATCTGTCGGCAGTGGCGCGCCAACTGGACCTGACGCCGCCCGCCGCCACCAAGCGCCTGGCCCAGCTGGAGGCACGGCTGGGCGTGCGCCTGGTGAATCGCACCACCCGCAGCGTCAGCCTGACGCCAGAAGGCGAGACCTATCTGCACTACGCCACGCGCATCCTGGCCGACGTGCGCGAAATGGAAGACGTGGTGTCGTCCAGCCGCTCGGTGCCCAAGGGCCTGCTGCGTATCAACGCCACGCTGGGTTTCGGGCGCACCGCCATCGCGCCGATCGTGTCCGAGTTTGCCGCGCATCATCCGCAGGTGGAAGTGCAGTTGGACGTGACGGACCGGCCCATTGATCTGGTGGAAAGCGGGGTGGACCTGGGTATCCGTTTCGGGGCCTTGCCCGACCAGCGGCTGGTGGCGCGGCGCGTCCTGTCGAACCGGCGCTTCCTGTGCGCCGCACCGCGTTATCTGGCACAGCATGGCGAGCCCGCCAGCCTGCACGACCTGGAACGCCATCAGTGCATCATCCACCGGCAGAACGAAGACGCGTACGGCGTCTGGCGCTTTACGCGCGCAGGCCGCGCGGAAACCGTGAAGGTGCACGGCGCACTGTCCAGCAACGACGGCGACATCGTGCTGAATTGGGCGCTGGACGGCCACGGTATCCTGATCCGTTCGGAATGGGATCTGGCCAAATACCTGGAAAGCGGCCGGCTGCGCGTGGTGCTGCCCGACTTCATCCTGCCGTCGGCGGACCTGTTTGTGTACTACCCCAGCAAGCGCAACCTGTCGGCGCGCACCCGCGCGTTCATTGATTTTCTGATGGCACGCTTTGACGTGCCGCCGGCGTCAACCGCCTGGTGCCCGCCCGAAAGGTGAGCACCCCAATGAGCGCCTCTCTGCGTTGCCAATGCTCGCCGGGGGCCGGCCACGACTGCGCTTCGCGCCTTGACAGTCACTCATCTGGGTACTCGCGAGGCGCCTTCTAGCGGGAAGGCCCCAGGGCGGCCAGATTCAAGACGTGGCTGTGGCCGATCCATACGGCGCAGTCGCGGTGGTCGCGCAGCGACTGGCCAGTGTTCGGGTGCAGGAACACGTCCAGCGTGCCGTGGTTCAGCGTCAGCCAGGTCAGCACCCGCGGCAGCTCGGGCGGCGCGAATGCGATCTGGTAGCTCCATTGCGGATGCGGGCCGACCGGCCGTTCGTGGAAGCGGCCCATGTCGACCGCGCCGCCGAATTGGGCGATGACCTGTTCGCGCAATGCCCAGGCCGCGTCGCGGCTGTCGGCGTCGAAATAGACGTGGGCGTGCCAGCTGTCGACGAGTTCGGGGTTCAGGGTCATGGTGTCAGCCGCCTGCGCGTTTGGCGCGGTGGCCCAGTTTGTTGAGCGTGTCCAGGATGCGGTCGCAGTGGTCGCCTTGCACTTCGATGACGCCGTCCTTGACGGTGCCGCCAGCGCCGCAGGCGGTGCGCAATTGTTTGCCCAGCGTGGCCAGCGCATCGGCGTCCAGCGGCAGGCCCTTGACCACGGTGACGGCTTTGCCGCCGCGGCCCTTGGTCTCGCGTGACACGCGCACGCCGCCCGGAGCAGGCGCGGGACGGGCCGGCGCCTGGCATTGGCAATCGACAAGCGGGCGGCGGCAGTCCGGACACATCCGGCCGCCGTCGGTGGAATAGACGAGTCCGCCTTTGGCGCTGTTCTTCATGGTCTTGCGGGGTGTTGCGGGTTCAAGCGGCCATTATGCCGCAGCGGCGGGGCGGTCCGTCCGGGGCAGCCGATGCCCGGGCAGGCCTTCACTCGTCGAAGCCGCGCGGTCCCAGCGCCTCCTTCAGGTAATCGATAAAGGACTTGATGCGCGACGAGATCGCGGTGTTGCGGTAGTAGACGGCGTTGACCGGCTGGCGCACGTCCAGCGTCTGCCGGGGAAACAGCTGCTGCAAGGCGCCGGACTGGCGGTCGGCGCGGGTCATGAAGTCGGACAGGCAGACGATACCGGCGCCGTGCAGCGCCAGTTGCCGCAGGGTTTCGCCGCTGTGCGAACGGATGGCGGGCTGGATGTGCAGCGGCTCGCCGCCGCTATCGGCCAGCGGCCATTCGTTCAGCGCTTCCAGTTGCGAAAACCCCAGTAGCGCATGCGCTTGCAGATCGGCGACGCGCTTGGGCGTGCCATGCGCGGCCAGGTAGGCGGGGCTGGCCAGCACGCGCACGCGGCTGCGGCCGATCGGCACGGCATGCAACGACGAATCCTTCAGGCTGCCGATGCGTAGCGCCAGGTCGGTGCGGCGTTCGAGCAGGTCGATGTTGCCTTCGTTGCTGTTCAGTTCCAGTTCGACCTGGGGATAACGTTCGCGATAGCCGGGCACCAGCGGCACGATGACGTGCAGCATGAAGGGCGAAGCGGCGTCGACGCGCAGGCGGCCGGCAGGCTGGTTGCGGCGCGCGGTCATCAGCTCTTCGGTTTCTTCGACGGCGGCGATGATCTTGCGGGCCTGCTCCAGGTAGGCGCGGCCTTCCTCGGTCAGCTCCAGGCGGCGGGTGGTGCGGCGCATCAGCGTGGTCTGCAGCTTTTCTTCCAGCCGGCTCATGCTGCGGCTGGTCGCGGAAATGGTCTGCTGCAGCACGTCGGCGGCGGCGGTGATCGAGCCGCTGTCCACGATGGCGATAAAGACCTGCATTTCGTCGAGTGTCGTCTTCATATTTGAAGTTATAGCAAAAGTATTTCGCCGATACAGGGCTTATTTTGCAAGTATCGGGCAGGCACACTGGACCCATTCCAATCCTTACCCGGAGTTTTGCATGAGCATTCCTTCCTTTGGCGTGGGTACGTTCCGCCTGCAGGGCCAGACCGTCATCGATTCGGTGCGCAACGCGCTGGACGTGGGCTATCGCGCCGTCGATACCGCCCAGATCTATGAAAACGAAGCCGAGGTCGGCCAGGCCATCGAGGCCAGCGGCGTGGCGCGCGGCGAGCTGTTCCTGACCACCAAGATCTGGGTGCCCAACTACAGCCGCGCCAAGCTGGCGTCTAGCCTGAAGGAAAGCCTGGCCAAGCTGCGCACGGACTACGTCGATCTGACGCTGATCCATTGGCCCGCGCCCGGCAATGGCGTGTCCGTGGCCGAATTCATGGCGGCGCTGGCTGACGCCCGCGAACAGGGCCTGACCCGCCAGATCGGCATTTCGAACTTTCCCATTGCCCAAACCCGCGAAGCCATCGCCGCGGTGGGCAAGGACGCCATCGCGACCAACCAGATCGAACTCAGCCCGTATCTGCAAAGCCCGAAGCTGGTGGATTTCCTGCGGGAACAGGGCATTCACATCACGTCGTACATGACACTGGCCTATGGCAAGGTGCTCAAGGACCCGGTGATCGGCCAGATCGCGCAGCGCCACAACGCCACGCCGGCGCAGGTGGCCCTGGCCTGGGCGCTGCAACGCGGCTTTGCCGTGATTCCGTCGTCGACCAAGCGCGAGAACCTGGCCAGCAATCTGCTGGCGCGCGACCTGCGCCTGACCGATGACGACATGGCGCAGATCGCCGCGCTGGACCGCAATGGCCGCGAGGTCAACCCCGACGGCCTGGCCGCCGCCTGGGATTGAGGCGCGCCGGCGGCCGTCCACGGGATGGCCCAACGGCCGGCCGCCGTCAGCAAAACGCCAACCGAGTTGCGGTAAGGTAGCCGTTCCCTAGAGCGATTCCGCACGGAGCAGAACTTGAAATACCGCAAACTCGGCCGTACCGACCTGGACGTCAGCCTGATCGGCCTGGGCACCATGACCTGGGGCGAACAGAACACCGAGGCCGAAGCCCACCAGCAGCTGGATTACGCGCTGGAGCGCGGCGTGAACCTGGTGGACGTGGCCGAGATGTACCCGGTGCCGCCCAAGCCCGAAACCCAGGGCCTGACCGAAACCTATATCGGCACCTGGCTGGCCCGCAGCAAGCGCCGCCAGGACATCGTGCTGGCCAGCAAAGTGGCCGGCCCGGTGCGCGACCCCAAGCGCCCCGGCCACATCCGCGATGGCAAGACCTTCCTGGATCGCAAGAACCTGACCGAAGCGCTGGACGCCAGCCTGAAGCGCCTGCAGACGGACTACCTGGACCTGTACCAGCTGCACTGGCCCGACCGCACCACCGCCACCTTTGGCCAGCTGTCGTATCCGTGGGTGAAGGACGAACACACCGTGCCGATCGAAGAGACCCTGTCGGTATTGCAGGATTTCGTGCGCGCCGGCAAGGTGCGCCACGTCGGCGTGTCCAACGAAACGCCGTGGGGCGTGTCGCAGTTCCTGAAAGCGTCCGACAACCTGGGCCTGCCGCGCATCGCGTCCATCCAGAATGCGTTCAGCCTGCTCAACCGTGTCTATGAAATCGGCCTGTCCGAATTCTCCCACCACGAAGGCGTGAGCCTGCTGGCCTATTCGCCGCTGGCGATGGGCATGCTGTGCGGCAAGTATCTGGACGGCGCCCGTCCGGCCAATGCGCGCCTGACGCTGTACACGCGCTTCACGCGCTACAGCAATCCCCAGGCCGAGGCCGCCACCCGCGAATACGTCGAACTGGCGCGCCAGCACGGCATTTCGCCCACGCACCTGGCGCTGGCCTGGATCAACCAGCGCCCGTTTGTCGCCAGCAACCTGATCGGCGCCACCAATCTGGATCAATTGAAGGAAAATATCGACAGCGTGGATGTGGCATTGTCCACCGACGTGTTGAAGGCGATTGACCAGATCCACGTACGCCATCCGAACCCGGCGCCCTGATCCCGGTAGCCGGGAACAAGGACTTGCATGCGCAATCTCGACTTCAGTTCCTGGCAAGCCGTGTTGTCCACCCTGGTGGGGCTGGCGGTCATCACCATGATCGGGGTGGGGATCCGCCTGCTGGTCATGCAGACCATCCAGCAACGCCGTGAACGCGAAAACCGCCAGATCAACGAGCGCCTGCGCACGCTGATCGCGGCGTACAAGACGCTGGGCGGGTCGTTCACCGGCAACCTGGCGGTGGATCCGACCCATCTGCGCGACCTGCGCCGCCCGCCGGCGCCGGCGGATGCCGATCCGGATGCCGATTCCGATGCGGAACACGCCGCAAGCGCCGACGTGCCGGGCGGCGAACGCCGGCGGCGCGTGCGCGACGCGGTCGAGTCCGCGCTGTCCGACATCATTCTGCTGGGCACCGAAGAACAGGTGCGGCTGGCGGCCCGGGCCGCGTCCGACCTGACGGCGGGGCGCAGCATCCAGACCGCCGAACTGGTGGTGTCCCTGCGCGACTTCATTCGCGGCGTGCTGGACCTGGAGCCCGTGCCGGTGGGCCTGGACATCCCCAGGCAGGGGCCGACCCGCCCGGTGGCCGGACGCGCCAAGAGCGATGGCAATGCCCGCGGCGAGGCACGTGGGGGCGGCAAGGGCGGCGGGGGCGGTGCAGGGGGCGGCGCCGCGGCCGGCATGGGCGTGGGGATGGGCCTGGGCGCGGGGCGGACGGCCGAGGCGTCACACGATTCCGCTGATCCGCTGGACCCGTCCGATCAGTACACGTCCCGCACGTAGCGCTTGTCCGCGGCCATCCTGGCGACATAGGCCGCGGCCGCGTCGGCATCCATGCCGCCCTGTTGCGCCACCACGTGCCTGAGCGCGGCGTCCACGTCCTTGGCCATGCGGCTGGCATCGCCACACACATAGAAATGCGCGCCGGCTTCCAGCCAGGCCCATAGCTGCGCGCCCTGTTCGCGCATGCGGTCCTGCACGTAGATCTTGGCCGCCTGGTCGCGCGAAAAGGCCAGGTCCAGGTGCGTCAACAGGCCCTGATGGCGCAACGTCTCCAATTCGTCCCGGTAGTAGAAGTCGCTGGCCGCATGCTGCTCGCCGAAGAACAGCCAGTTGCGGCCGCGATCGCCGCGCGCCTGCCGTTCCTGCAGGAAGGCGCGAAATGGCGCGACGCCGGTGCCGGGGCCCACCATGATCATGGGCGTGTCGCCGGCCTGGGGCGGACGGAAGTGGCGCGCCGTCTGCACGAACACCGGCACATCGGCATCGCCGGCGCGGTCCGCCAGGAAGGTGGACGACACCCCTTTGCGGACGCGCCGGCCGTTGTCATAGCGCACGGCGGAGACGGTCAGATGCACCTGGCCGGGATGCGCCTTGGGGCTGGACGAGATCGAATACAACCTGGGTTGCAGGCGCTTGAGCACGCCCAGCCACTCCTGGGCCGACAGCGCCGCCGGATACGCGTGCAGCACGTCGGCCAGTTGCTTGCCCCACAACCATTGCTGCAGGTCCGCGCGGCGCGCGTCGGCCAGCAGGTGCCGCAGGCCCGGGTCTCGCGTGCGCTCGGCGATCAGCGCCAGCGCGGCGGGGGCGGGCCGCGCGATCTCGTAATGCAGGGCCCAGGCCCGGGCCAGCGGCATGTCGCCCGCGCCGGGCACGGACACGGGGGCATCGGGCGGCAGACGCGTCTGCGCCAGCAGTTCCAGCACCAGCTCGGGACAGTTCTCGGGCCAGACGCCCAGCGCGTCGCCGGCCTCGTAGACCAGGCCGGCATCGGCGATGTCCAGCGCGAACGCGCGCGTGTCCTTGGCGCCGCCGGCCGGGTTCAGGCGCTGGTTGCGCACCAGGCGGGCCATGGCC
>NZ_JAELTJ010001180.1 GCF_016428805.1 Achromobacter sp. ASV32 | reverse complement strand
ATTGAACTGGTTGCCTTGCGACGTCGCAATGCCCGCGGCGTCCTGCCCGCGATGCTGCAACAGCAGCAAGCTGTCATAGAGCAGCTGGTTGACCGGCCCGCGCCCGATGACCCCTACGATTCCACACCTGTCTCTTATACACATCTCCGAGCCCACGAGACCTAATAACCGATCTCGTATGCCGTCTTCGGCTGGAAAAAGGGGGGGGGGGGGGGGGGGGGGGGGGGGGGGGGGGGGGGGGGGGGGGGGGGGGGGGGGGGGGGGGGGGGGGGGGGGGGGGGGGGGGGGGGGGGGGGGGGGGGGGGGGGGGGGGGGGG
>NZ_JAELTJ010001179.1 GCF_016428805.1 Achromobacter sp. ASV32 | reverse complement strand
CCCCCCCCCCCCCCCCCCCCCCCCCCCCCCCCCCCCCCCCCCCCCCCCCCCCCCCCCCCCCCCCCCCCCCCCCCCCCCCCCCCCCCCCCCCCCCCCCCCCCCCCCCCCCCCCCCCCCATTTACAAGCCGAAGACGGCATACGAGATCGGTTATTAGGTCTCGTGGGCTCGGAGATGTGTATAAGAGACAGGGCCAATGCGATCGCCGCCTGGCAGACCGGCATCACCCGGTTTGACGCGGCAGTAGGCGGTCTGGGCGGGTGCCCCTATGCGCCGGGCGCAAGCGGCAACGTCAATACCGAAGAGCTGGTGCACATG
>NZ_JAELTJ010001178.1 GCF_016428805.1 Achromobacter sp. ASV32 | reverse complement strand
CCCCCCCCCCCCCCCCCCCCCCCCCCCCCCCCCCCCCCCCCCCCCCCCCCCCCCCCCCCCCCCCCCCCCCCCCCCCCCCCCCCCCCCCCCCCCCCCCCCCCCCCCCCCCCCCCCCCTTTTTTCACGCCGAAGACGGCATACGAGATCGGTTATTAGGTCTCGTGGGCTCGGAGATGTGTATAAGAGACAGGCGCAACCCTGTGCAATCAATGCAGATCATTGCCAGACGGCCGGGCGGCAGGGGCCGTGGCGAGGCGTTGGGGGAAGGCCTGCCCGCAGGGTGAGTACCCAAATGAACGCCTCTCTGCGTCGCCAAT
>NZ_JAELTJ010001177.1 GCF_016428805.1 Achromobacter sp. ASV32 | reverse complement strand
GCGGCGTGGAGGCGTTCGAGGGGCTTCATGGTTGCTTGCGCGTGATGCGCCAGGTGTTGTCGGTATCGCCGCGTTCCAGCTTCAGGCCCAGCGCCGCGGCCTGTTGAATCAGGGCAGGGGTTTCCGCCTGTCTCTTATACACATCTCCGAGCCCACGAGACCTAATAACCGATCTCGTATGCCGTCTTCGGCGTGAAAATGGGGGGGGGGGGGGGGGGGGGGGGGGGGGGGGGGGGGGGGGGGGGGGGGGGGGGGGGGGGGGGGGGGGGGGGGGGGGGGGGGGGGGGGGGGGGGGGGGGGGGGGGGGGGGGGGGGGG
>NZ_JAELTJ010001176.1 GCF_016428805.1 Achromobacter sp. ASV32 | reverse complement strand
CCCCCCCCCCCCCCCCCCCCCCCCCCCCCCCCCCCCCCCCCCCCCCCCCCCCCCCCCCCCCCCCCCCCCCCCCCCCCCCCCCCCCCCCCCCCCCCCCCCCCCCCCCCCCCCCCCCCCTTTTACACGCCGAAGACGGCATACGAGATCGGTTATTAGGTCTCGTGGGCTCGGAGATGTGTATAAGAGACAGGTCCTGGGTCTACCGGCAGATCCGCGAACGCATCTTGAAAGGCGTGCTGCCCTCGGGCGGGCGGCTGCCGTCCACCCGCAGCCTGGCAGCGCGCTGGCACATCGCCCGGTCCACCGTCGAGGCCGCC
>NZ_JAELTJ010001175.1 GCF_016428805.1 Achromobacter sp. ASV32 | reverse complement strand
CCCCCCCCCCCCCCCCCCCCCCCCCCCCCCCCCCCCCCCCCCCCCCCCCCCCCCCCCCCCCCCCCCCCCCCCCCCCCCCCCCCCCCCCCCCCCCCCCCCCCCCCCCCCCCCCCCCCCCTTTACAACCCGAAGACGGCATACGAGATCGGTTATTAGGTCTCGTGGGCTCGGAGATGTGTATAAGAGACAGGTCTAGCACCGACGCCCGTATTGCCCAACTGCGGCAGGCCATGAGCCGCCGCGGCCTGTCCGCCTATATCGTTCCGTCCTCGGACCCGCACTTGTCCGAATACCTGCCCGCGCGCTGGCAGGGGCGG
>NZ_JAELTJ010001174.1 GCF_016428805.1 Achromobacter sp. ASV32 | reverse complement strand
CACGATCAAGCCATGCTGCAGGTGCCAGCGCAGCGTCACCTGCGCCGGCGACTTGCCGTGCTTGCGCGCCAGTTCCAGGATCGTCTTCTCTTTGGTGATGCCGCCCTGCGCCAGCGGGCTCCAGGACCTGTCTCTTATACACATCTCCGAGCCCACGAGACCTAATAACCGATCTCGTATGCCGTCTTCGGCTTGGAAAAGGGGGGGGGGGGGGGGGGGGGGGGGGGGGGGGGGGGGGGGGGGGGGGGGGGGGGGGGGGGGGGGGGGGGGGGGGGGGGGGGGGGGGGGGGGGGGGGGGGGGGGGGGGGGGGGGGGGG
>NZ_JAELTJ010001173.1 GCF_016428805.1 Achromobacter sp. ASV32 | reverse complement strand
CCCCCCCCCCCCCCCCCCCCCCCCCCCCCCCCCCCCCCCCCCCCCCCCCCCCCCCCCCCCCCCCCCCCCCCCCCCCCCCCCCCCCCCCCCCCCCCCCCCCCCCCCCCCCCCCCCCCCTTTTACAAGCCGAAGACGGCATACGAGATCGGTTATTAGGTCTCGTGGGCTCGGAGATGTGTATAAGAGACAGGTCCAGGCCGGGTAAGGCGAGCCGTCGGCGGCGTTGCCGGCCAGTTCGTTCGCCTTGCGGTACTGGCGAAAGCCAGCCAACGGGTTGTCGCCGAAGTTCTCGGGCAGGTTCTGGTAGACCTTCCAGG
>NZ_JAELTJ010000131.1 GCF_016428805.1 Achromobacter sp. ASV32 | reverse complement strand
CCCCCCCCCCCCCCCCCCCCCCCCCCCCCCCCCCCCCCCCCCCCCCCCCCCCCCCCCCCCCCCCCCCCCCCCCCCCCCCCCCCCCCCCCCCCCCCCCCCCCCCCCCCCCCCCCCTTTTTTTCCGCATCGTCGTCGGCAGCGTCAGATGTGTATAAGAGACAGCGGTTGTCGTTTGGGGCGGCCACAGGCGCCGAGGCGCCTTCCAGTGCGGACGGGCCTTAGCCGACGTCGTCCGACACCACGCGGTTCTTGCCTCTCATCTTGGCTTGGTACAGCAGCTCGTCGGCCTGCCGAAACAGCCTGTCGGCCGCGCCGGCATTGCGCCAGCAGGCATAGGCCACGCCGAAGCTGGCGGTCAGCGCGAACACCGTGCCGTCCTCGGCGGCCACGCGCGCCTGCGAGATGCATACGCGCATGCGCTCGGCCGCCGCCACCGCCTGCCCGGCGCTGCGGGTGCGGCAGAGCACCGCGAATTCCTCGCCGCCCACCCGCGCCACCACATCGGCTTGGCGCCAGGTCTGGCGGCACAGGTCCGCCACCGCCTTCAACGCCTGGTCGCCGCTGGCATGGCCATAGGTATCGTTGATGCCCTTGAAGTCGTCGATGTCGAACAGGATGAACGCCAGCACTTCTTCCGAGCCGCTCCATTGCGTGCGCGCCTGATCGAAGCGGTGTTCAAAGGCGCGGCGGTTCAACAGCCCGGTCAGGAAGTCGGTTTCGGCCATGACGGCCAGGTCCACGATCAGCCGGTCGCGCTCCCGTTCGAGCTGCTTGCGCGCGGCGGCGTTGTCTTCCAGCACGCGCAGCGCCTTGAACATGCCATCGACTTCGCCACGGTACTTGCCCACCGGAATGGCGGACGTGGCCGCGCCATCAGCGATGGCGCCGATGATGCGGGTGGCCTGCACGAATGGCCGGATCACGCGGCGGCGGAACTGCCCCAGCGACAGCATCAGCGCCGCCGCGAGCATGGTGGCCGCCACCAAGGTGATGACCAGCAGCCGGATCGCGTCGTCGCGGCGTTGGCGCATGCGCTCTTCGATGCTGTCCAGCATCAGGTCGCGGAACTGGGTGATGGACGCCATCAGCGGCACGTAGTTCCGGGCCAGCTCGGCGGTGGATATGCCCGCGCCGCCGGGCTGCAGCGCAGCCATGTCGCGCACCGCTTCAAGGTAATGCATGCCTTCGCCGAAATAGAGGCGTTGCAGATCCATGTACATCAGCGAGGCGCGCAATTTCGGGCGGGTGGCAATGCGGGCTTCCAGCAGCGCGCGCAGCTGGTCGATGCGCCCCAGCACGCGTTCGATGCGATATTCGTCGGCGCCCATCAGCTGGCGCCGCTTGGCCAGCGCGGGTGTGAACGTCGATCCCAGCAAGCCGGCCTGTTCGCGCAGATCGCTGGCCAGCAACGCCAGGGTCAGCAGGCTGGGGGCATCGGCTTCGTTCTGCATGACCACGCCGACGCTCTCGGCCATCGCGGCCTGCAATTCAGGCACCAGCGCCACCATGCCGTTGACGGCCGTCAGCACGGCGTAGCCCGACACGGCCTCGCGGGGCAGGGCGATCAGCCGGTCGGCTTCGGACCGCGCCTGGATCAAGGCGTAGCGGATGCGCTGGATGTTAGTGAATTCCTTGGCGCTGTCCGGGCTGAGCGGAGCGCGGTACAGGGCCAGCAATTGGGCAATGCTGGTATCGCTGCGGTCGCGCGCGGCCTGCAGCGCATCAAGCAGGGGCTGGGCCACCGGATAGTCGGCGCCCAGCGCCGCGTTCATGGGCCCGCGTTCGGCCGATACCTTTTCCATGGCGTTCACGGTGGCCCGAACCACGCGGAAGGCGCGCTGCGCGTCGTCGGTGGCGACATAGGCGTCGCGGCTTTGGAAAAGCAGAATCCCCGTCAAAACCGACATCGGCAATACGACCCCAGCCGCCAGGATCAAGAAATAGCGTTCGAGGGATTGGATCGAAAATCTACTGCGCAACATATACGGATGGGCCGGCCTGATGCGGTGTTTCTCTGCGCGCAGGATACTGTAATTGCCCAGGGTAAATCGCCGACTTCGTCGGACAAAAGCGATTATCTCCGGCGTTGGCGCAACACTATGTCAATCGAATACATCCCGTTGCGCAACCCTGTGCAATCAATGCAGATCATTGCCAGACGGCCGGGCGGCAGGGGCCGTGGCGAGGCGTTGGGGGAAGGCCTGCCCGCAGGGTGAGTACCCAAATGAACGCCTCTCTGCGTCGCCAATACGCGCCGGGGGCCGGCCACGGCTGCGCTTCGCGCCTTCATAGTCACGCATTTGGCTGCTCGTGCGAGGCGCCTTTCAGCGGGAACGGGCCCTAGGGTCGTTCGAGTATCCGCGGACCCGGGCCGTCGAGGCCCAGCACGTCATCGGGATTGCGCAGCGGACAGTCCTGCAGCGACAGACAGCCGCAGCCGATACAACTGTCCAGTTCGTCGCGCAGCCGGGTCAGCTTGCGGATCCGTTCGTCCAGGTTCTCGCGCCACTGCGACGACAATTGCTTCCACTGCGCCGGCGTCAGCTTGCTGCCGTCTTGCGGAAACCGCGACATGGTCTCGCGGATTTCCTCCAGCGGGATGCCGGTGCGCTGCGCCACTTTGATGATGGCGATATAGCGCAGCACGATGCCGGGATAGCGCCGCTGGTTGCCGCCGCTGCGCGCGCTCTGGATCAAGCCCCTGGATTCATAGAAGTGCAGGGTGGACACCGCCACGCCGCTGCGCCGGGCAACTTCGCCCACCGTCAGCAAGCGCGCGCCGTCCAGGGCCTTGTCGGCTGCCATGGGTGTTGACCTTAAGTTAAGTTGAGGTTTTATAGTCCGTGGCTCCGCATTTGGCAACCCAGGACCCGCATCCATGCAGACCCCGCTGTTCATCGATTCCCTCTTGCAGAGCGACTGGCTCTGGTTCGTCGCCCGGTTGTTCCTGGCGGTGGTGTTCCTCGCTTCAGGCGCCGCCAAGCTGTTCGACTTTCGGGGCGGCGTGGCAGAGATGCGCGACGCCGGGCTGCGGCCGGCCACGCTGTTCAACATCCTGGTGGCGGCCTTGATGGTCGGCGGCTCGGCCCTGATCCTCGCGGACCGGGCGCTGTGGCTGGCCGCGGCCGCCCTGGGCGGCTTCCTGCTGCTGACCATCGTCATCGTGCATGCCTTCTGGCGCCTGCCGCCGCCGCAGGCCAGGCTGGCCCTGTTCTTCGCGCTGGAACATGTGTCGGTGGTGGGCGGCCTGATCGCCGCGGCCATCGCCAGCCATGTCAGGGGCCTGGCGCTGGCGTAGGCCGGCCGCCCGGCCACGCCGCGCGGCCGGGCGGGCGCGTCCCGCGTCCGCGCCGGTCGGCCGATGCCGCCGTTGCGCTCAAGGCGTGCCGTGCAACACCACCCGGTTGCGGCCTTGCTGCTTGGCGGCATACAGGGCGGCGTCCGCCGCATGGAACGCCTGGGCCACGTCCGGCCCCGCCGCCGGCCACTGCGCCACCCCGGCCGACACGGTAATGCCGCCGACCTGGCCGACCGCATTGCCGGCGATGCGGCTGCGCAGCCGTTCGGCCACGATGGTCGCCTCGGTCGGCGCCACCCCGGGCAGCAGGACCAGGAATTCCTCGCCGCCATTGCGGCACAGGATGTCGCCGGGCCGCGAACAGTCCCGCATCCATTGCGCCACGGCCTGGATGACCTGGTCGCCGGTGGTGTGGCCGTAGGTGTCATTGACCTGCTTGAAGTGGTCGATGTCCAGCGCCACCACCGCGAACGGGGTGCCCGATGCCTGCAGATGGTCCACCGCATCCTGCGTGCCGCGCCGGTTGCGCAGGCCGGTCAGCGGATCGGTGATGCTGGCCAGGTTCAGCTTGCCGATCTTGTCCTGCAGGCTGGAAAAGCTCCAGATCACCGCGCGCTTCAGGCGCTCGGCCTCGAAATACCAGGCCTTCACGGACTTCACCCGTTGCATCGCCACCGCCACGTCATGGTGCTCGACATTGGTGGCCAGCTGCGACAGCGGCAACGAGATCTGCCGCGCACACCACCACAGCGCCATCAGGAACACCAGCGCCAGCGGCGCGGCATACCCCACCAGCGCCCAGAGCAGGTCATGGATGGGCTCCAGCGTGGCCTCGGCCGGCCGCTGCGCCACCACGCCCCAGCCGCTGCCGGCCACCGGCGCATAGCCGGCCAGCATGTCCACCCCCTTGGAATTGACCACCCGCTGCGCGCCGGCCCGGCCGCCGACCACGGCATCGATGACCGGGTTGCCGTGCACCAGTTCGCCCACCCGGCCCGGATCGGTGTGATAGATCAGCCGGCCGTCGGGATCCACCACATACAGATAAGAGCCGTCCGTGTAGTGGTGCTTGCCCAGCAGGTCTTCCAGCGCGCTTTCCTTGCGCAGGTGCAGCGTGCCGGCCAGATAGCCCAGATAGTGGCCGTCCGCTGAAAAGATGGGATGCGACAGGTTGATCAGCAGGTTGCCCGCCATCGATACATAGGGCTTGCTGATCAGCGGCTGGCGCGCCTGCAAGGCCGCGCGGCTGCCGGGGCTGTCGACGCGGGTGCCCAGGAAATTGCGAAAGCTCTGCGTCGTGGCCAGGATCAGGCCATCGGCGCCCACCACACCCACCGAGTTGAAGTTGTCGCTTTGCTCCTGGACGCGCACCACCTCGGCGGTCAGCAGGTCCGGCTCGTGCATATGGGCCGCGATCTGGCGCGCGCTGTAGCGCAGCTGGCGCTGCGCGGCCTTCAGGAAGTTGCCGGCGCTTTCGGCCAGCTTGGCGGCGTAGACCCGGTTCGCTTCCAGCGTATTGGCAATCAGCTGTTCGCGTTGCAGGCGGTAGCTGGCATACAGGGCGTTGGCGGTGGCGGCGAGGGCGCTGAACACCGTAAGCGCGAGCACCAGGCCGCGCAGATTGATTCGCAGGGGGAACACAGCAGGCTTGGACCTCGGGACGCGCACGGCGACCGCGCCGGCAGGCGCCATTGTATGCAAGCGCCGGCCGGGTCCAAACCCGGGCGTATCCGCGGGACGGCGGCGCTGTTCCCGCTTTACTTCGGATGTCTCCTCCGGTAGGGGCCGGCGTGGCGATCCAGGTCGCGCGCGCGTGATGCTTATTGAAATAGGGGTGGGCGGGAATTGGAATCTTCTATTTCTTCTTTGCGGCCCGGGTTGTCGGCCCCGGTTGCCGGCCCGGTTGTTCGCCCGGTTCGCGGCCTCAAAAGAACAGAAAGCGCCACCGGGGCAATTTTTAGAATCTTCCAATTCCGGGCGCGTCGCCCGCTGGGCAAGATGGCGGAGCTTCATGGAAGCCCCTGCGCTAGCGGGTCATCCATCTCCGTATCTTTGACTCACCCCCCTCTATAGGAACTTCACCCCGTGAAAAAAACTATTGTGGCGTTCGCTGCTATCGGCGCTGCCGTGGCCGGTCAATCCGTCCACGCGGCCGACGGCACCATCAACTTCACCGGCCGGCTCATCGCCCAGACGTGCACCATCGACGTCAACGGCACCACGACCCCCACCGTCGCCACGGTGACGCTGCCCACCGTTTCCACCGGGCGGCTGGCCAGCGCCGGCAATGTCACAGGCCGGACCGGCTTCACCATCGGCCTGAACGAGTGCTCCGGCACCGCCACCCGGGCCGCCGCCTTCTTCGAAAGCGGCGCCACGGTGGACCCCGCCACGGGCCGCCTGCGCACCACCAGCGGTACCGGCCACGCCACCAACGTGCAGCTGCAGCTGGTGGACGCAAGCACGGGCAACGCCATCCGGGCCGGCGACGTCAGTCAACACGCGGGCAACACCAAGGTCGATCTGGACGACGACAAGGCCAGCCTGCCGTACGCCGTGGAGTACTACGCGACCGGCGCCACCACCGCCGGCACGGTGGCCAGCTCGGTCACGTACTCGATCAACTACGAATAACCCCGACGCGCGCCCATTCTCAGGCGCCTGCCTGCCGTGGCGCCAGCCCCGCGCCGCCGCCACGGCCTTCCCCCGAACCGATCCATGAACCAGACATTTCTGAAACGCCTGTCATTTGCCTGCGCGGCTGCCTTGGCCGTGGGGGCGGCGCATGCCAGCGTCATCATCACGGGCACCCGCGTGATCTATCCCGCCCAGGAAAGGGAAGTCACCATCAAACTGAACAACAACGGCAGTATCCCCGCGCTCGTCCAGGCCTGGATCGACGATGGCGATGCCCAGGTCGACGCGCAGTCGCGCCCGATGCCGTTCACGTTGTCGCCGCCGGTCTTCCGGCTGGACCCCGACAAGGGCCAGACCCTGCGCATGATGTACACGCAAGACCCGCTGCCCCAGGACCGGGAATCCGTCTTCTACCTGAACGTGCTGGAAATTCCCCCGCGCGCCGCCGCTGACGACGACCGCAATATGCTGCAAATGGCGTTTCGCTCGCGCATCAAGATCTTCTTTCGCGCCGCGGGCCTGCAAGGCGACGCCAACGACGCCCCGGCCCAGCTGACCTGGTCCACGGTGCCTGGCGCGCAAGGCAAGGGCTACGCCTTGCAGGCGGACAACCCCACGCCTTTCCATGTCAGCGTCACCAAAGCCAGCATCCGCGTCGGCGGAAAAACATACGAAAGCCCGGCCGGCATGGTCGAGCCCTTTGCCAAGCGTCTGTTCGCCCTGGATGGGCTGAGCACACCGCCGGCCGGCGCGTTGCGGGTGCAGTACGAAACCGTCAACGACTACGGCGCCATGGTGCCGGGGGTGTTCCCGCCGGGCAGCAAGTAGTCCGCCAGGCCGCGCCGGCCGATCCGCCGGCCCATCGTCTTTGTCCCTCGCTTCGCCTGTCGGCCCCTGGCCAGACCGGCCAGGCCCTGTTTTGCCCAGGATCCCGTGAAAAAAACCAAACCGAAACACCGTGTTGCCGGCCGCCTGCAAAAGCACCTTGCGCGTGCACGGGTGGGGGCCGCGCTGACGTTTGGCGGGGTGGCCCATGCGCTGGGCGCCGATCTGCCGCATGCCGCCCCGTTGGATGCGCCGGCCTTGGACAAACCCTCGGCCAGCGTCATGCACGACGCCACGGTGCCTCCGCCCCTGGCGCTCGCCGCGGTTGCCGCGGAAGACCACGCACGTCCCGCCCGCGCCAAGTTCCGGCGCAAGCCCGTTGCGCGGCCGTCCGAACGGCTCATGCCCGCGGACCCGGCCGGGGCCGGCGAGGCCGGCGCGCCCGTCGTCGCCGCGCATGGCCCGGTGCCGGGCCACGCGTTCAACGCGGCGCCGCCGGCGCTGGACGAGGCCAACGCCGAATCCCGCCTGGGCGCCTATGCGGATGGCAGTCCGGACGCCGGTTCGGATTCCCCGTCGGACTTCAATTCGGACGCCAATTCGGACGCCAACCCGGGCCTGGGCCAGGATGGCGATCCCGCCTTACTGCCGGCCCTGCCTGACACCGCCGCGCCGGACACCGCAGCGACTACCGCAGCGAACACCGCGCAGAACATCGTGCAGGCGGACGCGGCGTCAGCCGGCATGACCGGCCAGGCGGCAGGCCCGGCGTCCGCCGCTGGCACCGCTGCGCCCGCGGCAGTCGCGGATGCGCCCACGCCGGACCGCGCTTTGCCGGCCACGGCGCCCGTCGCGCCAGACGGGCCTGACCCCGCCCCGCGCAGCCAGAAGGCGAACGGCTCGCGCGTCCCGGCCAGCGAGGCACCGGCGCCCGTGCCCGGCCAGGCGGCCCGCGGCAACGGGTTGCCCGGCATGGCGCGGGCACGCGGCCCCAACGCACCCGCGCCCGCCCTGGACCTGGACAGCCCCTCGGCCGGCCGTCCCCCACAACCCCCGCCGTTCGACATGTCGAACGGGGTGGATTTCAATGCGGACTTCCTGTCGGTGGAATCCGGCGCCACGGCGGTGGACGTGTCGCGCTTTGCGCGTGGCAACCCCGTGCTGCCGGGAGACTACCGGGTCGATCTGTACCTGAACGGGCAGGCCCAGAGCCGGGTCGATGTCCAGGTCAGGGCCACCAGCGACCCGCTGCGAGGCCGCGTCTGCATGACGCAGGCCCTGCTGGACCAGGTGGGGCTGGACTGGTCAAAACTGTCCGACGAACAGATGCAGGCCTTTGCCAGCGCGGACGGCTGCGCCGCGCTGGAAGCCGTGGCGCCGGGCGCCACGGCCGTGCTCGACACGGGCGATCTGCGGCTTGACGTCACGGTGCCGCAGGCGCTGCTGCGCCGCGCGCCGCGCGGGTACGTCAGCCCCGACCTGTGGAACCCCGGCGTCAACGCCGCCACCCTGGGCTATTCCTTCAATGCCTATCGCAACAGCTCGGCGGGCGTCACCAGCGATTCGGCCTACCTGGGCCTGAACGCCGGGGTGAATCTGGGGGGGTGGTACTTTCGCCACAACGGCTCCAAGAGCTGGCAGGAACATTCCCGTCAGCGCTACAACGTGCTCAATACCTACGTCAGCCGCGACCTGCCGTCGCTGACCAGCCGCATCACGCTGGGCGATGCCAACACCGCCGGCGATCTGTTCGATACCGTCGCCTTTCGCGGCGTGCAGCTGGCGTCCGACGACCGCATGCTGCCCGACTCACAGCGGGGCTACGCGCCCGTCGTGCGCGGCACCGCCGACACCAATGCCCGCGTCACCATCCGCCAGAACGGCGCGTTGCTGCAGGAACTGTCGGTGCCCCCCGGCCCCTTTGAAATCGACGACCTCTATCCCACCGGCTATGGCGGCAATCTCGATGTCACCGTGACCGAAGCCGATGGCCGCAAAAAGACCTTCCAGGTGCCTTACGCGGCGGTCGCGCAGCTGCTGCGCCCCGGCGCGCAGCGGTACAGCCTGACCGCCGGCGTGGTGCGTAGCCGCTGGTTGTCGCAGGCCCCCAAGATGTACCAGGCCACGTATCAGCGCGGCCTGACCAACAGCCTGACGGCCTACGGCGGCCTGCAGGGCAGCCAGCACTACGGCGCCGTGCTGGGCGGCCTGGCCTTTGGCTCCAAATTGGGCGCGTTCTCGGTGGATCTGGCGCACGCGCAGACCCGCACCGCGCAAGACACCTTCAAAGGCGCCAGCCTGCGGCTGGGCTACAGCAAATACATCGAAGCCACCGGCAGCAACGTGTCCGTGGCGGCCTATCGTTTCTCGACCCGCGGCTTCATGGACTTCAACGCCGCCACGCAGGCGGTCGAGATCGCCCGGCAGGGCGGGTCGCTCGAGCTGCTGGCGCGTCCGCGCAACCGCCTGTCGCTGACGTTCAACCAATCGCTGGGCCCGCGGCGCGGGCAGCTGTTTGTCAGCAGCTTCGCGCAAAGCTACTGGGATTCGTCGCGCCGCGATGTGCAGGCCCAGATCGGCTATTCGAACAGCTTCCGTTCGCTGAACTACGGCGTCTCGCTGAACCGCGTGCGCAATAGCGGCGGGCGCATGGAAAACCAGGTCATGCTGAACCTGACCCTTCCGCTGGGCAAGACGCCGCAGGCGCCCATGCTGGGCATGAACCTGACCCGCCGGCCCGATGCCGGCGTCAGCGTGCAGACGACGCTGTCGGGCAACGCGGGCGAACACAACGAATTGAGCTACGGCGTGAGCGTATCGCGCGACCCGGGCGTGGCCGGCATGTCCGGCAGCCTGAACGGGCAATACCGCGGCGAGCGCACCGCCTTGCAGGCGGGCTATTCGCAAGGCACCGGGTATCGCGGCGCCTCGGTCGGCGCATCTGGCACGGTGGTGGTGCATCCGGGCGGCGCCACGCTGTCGCCCTACACCGGCGACACGCTGGCGGTGGTGAAAGCCCCGCAGGCCGCGGGCGCCCGCGTCGAGGGCTATCCGGGCGTGGTGCTGGACGGGCGCGGCTATGCCGTGGTGCCGTATCTCACGCCTTACCGCCTGAATGAAGTGGCCATCGACCCCAAGGGCCTGTCATCGGACGTGGAACTCAAGACCACCAGCCAACAGGTGGCGCCGCATGCGGGCGCCGTGGTGATGCTGAACTACGCCACCGTGTCCGGCCGCGCGGCCCTGATCGACGCCACGCAGCCTGACGGCAAAGCCCTGCCGTTCGGCGCCGACGTGCTGGACGGCGACGGCAACAGCATCGGCATGGTGGGCCAGGGCGGCCGGGTGTATGTCCGCCTGCAGGCCGATCATGCCGATCTGACCGTGCGCTGGGGGGACGCGTCCGGGCAGCAATGCCGGATGCCCATTACGTTGCCGGCGCTTGGCCCGGCGGAAGACGGCAAGGCCAGCGCATTGACGCGCCTGGCGGCAACTTGCGGGTAGGGGGGGTGAATATGACGACTGGATCAAGAATGGGTAAATGGCAAGGCAATTGCGCGCGCTTGGTGGCGCGGCTGGCGCTGGGGATTGCAGGCGTGTTGTTGACGTTTGCGGCTTATGGGCAGGACAGTTGCGGGTTTGCGGCCAATAATCCGTACGGGACCGGGGCGTTGGCGGTCACCTTACCGCTCAATGTATCTGCCTTGAGCGTACTGCGGGACCTACCCAACGGCAGGACCATCTATAGGCAGCGCGTGAGGCATAGGCCTATTATGCTGGAGTGCGGTCACTCGGGCGCGATGCGCGGGCAGTTCTCCGAGACGCCCCTGCCTCTCTCCAGTTGGAACAGTGGCGCATTTGCCGGTAGGGTGTATGAAACCGGGGTGCCGGGTATTGGAATAGTGGTGTCAATGGTATGGGACCGGGGGGGAACCACTAACTCGGGCAGCACCTCTTATTTCCCCTTCTCCAGAAATCTTTCCGGGCCCGACTTCACGGAGATGGTTGGCAGCATTGATGTTCAGTTTGTAAAGACAGGGGAAGTTTCGCCGGGCATCATTTCCGGTCAGAACCTACCTACGATCCAGCTGGACGCGGTCCAAAACAACGTCGCGTTCACAGTCGCGCGTATCGGCTTCTCTGGCAACTTACAGATCGTTGGGGGAACGTGCACTACGCCGAATGTCACGGTACCGCTGGGCGAACACCAGACAAGTGCGTTCCGGGGGCGAGGAACCGGTACCCCATGGAAAGGCTTCGATATCGAATTGCGGAATTGTCCTGCCTTTCACGGGCGCACCGAGACCTTTACAACGACCGATAGTGAGGATGGCTGGGCGCTTTCCTCGCCGTATTGGGTAGGCAATTACTTCGAATACACATTGACCCCCTTGACCGACAGGCCTGCGGGACTCGCCAACGTTGTGCTCCCCAGTCCAACGACCTCCGGCCCTGCGGCCGCGGGAGGCGTGGGCATAGAGATTCAGACGGAAAACTCCCAGCCGGCGGATTTCGGCCAGCGACATCGTTCTTGGGTCTCGCTCGATGCAGTTAACGGCAAAAGCTACCGCATTTGGGCGAAAGCCCGCTACATCCAGCTCACCGATGCGGCGCCTACGCCGGGTCCTGCCAACGCGCCGGTCCTGTTCACCATCCATTATCAGTAGCACCGCAAGACGGCCGGATGCCCCGGCAACGCCGGGCGCGCTGGCGTCCCTGGCGGCAACAGGCGCGCGGGCAACGCATGATGCAGGGGGAACAAATGGGCAAATCAAACAACAACCGCATACGGCGCCGGGCACGGCTGCCGATATTCATTGCGGGTGCGCTATGGGCATTGGCCGCGCATGCGCACCACGCGTGCGACTACGGCCCCGGCAATCCCTACGGCGCGGCGCCGGTTGAGGTGAATGTGCCACTGAATGGATTGGCGCTGGCCGTGGCGCGTGACCAGGAGGACGGCGCCATTCTCTACCAGCAGCGCATCGACGATCAGAACGCGGCGTTTGACGTCGCGTGCGCGAACGACGCCACGGCCTCCGGGGCAGAGCGCCAATGGCTTTCCGTGACGCCGTTACCCAAAGCGGCCTGGAATGCCGGCCCGTATACCGGGCCTGATGGCGGCCCTTATGCCAGCCCCTATGCCAGCCCTTACGCCGGCCATGTCTATCAGACGGGCGTGCCGGGTATCGGGGTGGCGTTCACGTCCGTGCCGGGCGAACCCTGGGACCGTATCCGCCCGTTCGTGTCGGTGGGCGCCCGCTGGCATCCCCGCTTGCAGGCCGGCATCGTGCTGATCAAGACCGGGCCGGTGTCGCCTGGGGGCATTGCCGGGGCCGACTTGCCCACGGCCGAGCTGGATATCGTCAGCAACGGCCACACGGTCACGCTGGCGCGTATCCGCTTCGTGGGCCGCCTTGCCGTCGTGGCCAGCACCTGCGCCACGCCGGATGTCGCGGTGCCGTTGGGCCAGCATGCGGCGGAGGCGTTCGCCGGCAAAGGCACGGGTACGCTGTGGCGCAGTTTCAGCATCGACTTGCGGCATTGTCCCGCGGACCTTGCGAGGCCGGGCAACACAGGGCCGGACGAAACGGGGCCAGACAAAACGGCGCCGGACGATACGGATCACGCGGATGACGCGGATGACGCGGCCGCTGACGGCCTGCCGGCGGGTGCGGGGCGCCTGCGGGTGTCCCTGGCGCCCACCACCTCCAGGCCGCCCGGGGCGCCCGGCGTGGTACTGCCTGCGCGCACGGCTTCCGGCCCGGCGGCGGCCCGGGGCGTGGGCATTGCCATCACCGACGCCGCGGGCGCGGCCGTGCCGTTTCAGCGCTTTCTGCCGGACCGAATGATCGCGAGGGAGCAGGGCGGCGCCACCCGCCGCATTCCGCTGCGAACGCGCTTCGTGCAGTTCAGTGACACGGCGCCATTGCCCGGGCCCGCCAGCGCATCGTTGACGTTCAACATCGACTACCCCTAGCGCCAGGATGACGGGCAGGCCCCTGCCATGCCGCGCTAGCGCGAAGGGTAGACGCCCTGGAACGGGGTGTTGTCCGGCTCGCCGAAGTTGTCGGCGTGGTAGTTGGCCGCATCGCGTTGCATGCTCGATGTGCTGTTGCCGGACGTGCTGCGGCTGGGGCCGTTCATGGTGCAACCGGCAAGCAGGAAAGCCAGCACGATGCCGGCGGTGGTCAGGGTTTTCATTGCATACCTCCACAGAGAAGCTTGCCGGCAAAGCGGGCCGATGATGCCGGCGCCGCCTGCATCCACGCCGGCGTTGCCACAAGCGCGCCGGATGCGGGCGCGAAGACGCCTGGCCACGACCGGCGGCCTTTAGGGCCGCCTGGCGGACAGGCAGAAACGATGGCAAGCAATCCACACAGCCTGTCGTACCCGCGGGCCGGATTCCGGCCTGGAGGGCATCGCGGCGCGCCCTGCGTCAGGGCAGGCGCGTCCCGCGACAAGCGATCCACAGCATGTCTTGTTGGGAGGGGGACAACGAATAGTGGTGAAACAACAGCAACTGGCGTGCCCGCGCGGGCCGGCCCGAGGCGGGTGGGGCGCCGACGCTGCGGCCCGGTCTGCCGCTGCGGCCCATCGCGGCCAGACAGCGCCATGGTGCGAGGGACGCTTCATTCTGCGCCCGCGCGGGCGCCCCCGTCCAGGGGGATTTCGGATAAATTCATACACGCCCAAGGCACCTTGGGCGCCTTCGCCTGGAGCGCCGCTTGAATCCGATCCCGCGTCCGTCCTCTGATCTGCCCCGTAACCTGCTGGTCATCGTCATTCTTTCCGCCCTGATGATCGGCAGCCTGTATGTGTTGAAACCCTTTCTGTTCGGGCTGATCTGGGCGACCACCATCGTGGTGGCGACCTGGCCGGTGATGCTGGCGGTGCAGCGGCGCTGCGGCGGCAGGCGCTGGCTGGCCACGCTGGCGATGCTGCTGGTGCTGCTGGTGGTGATCGTGCTGCCGTTGTATCAGGCGATTTCGACGCTGGCGCTGCATGGCGGCGCCATCATGACCGCGATCAAGCGCCTGCCCGACTACACGCTGATGGCGCCGCCGGGCTGGGTGCAGAGCGTGCCGCTGGGCGGACCGCGCATTGCCCAGGAATGGCAGGCGCTGGCCGATGCCGGTGCGGGCGGGCTGCTGGCGCGGCTGGAGCCTTACGTGACCATGGCCGCCAAATGGCTGCTGAGCAATGCGGCGATCGTGGGCGTGTTTGTGATGCACATGCTGATCACCATCGTCATCGCGGGCATTCTTTACTTTCAGGGCGACAAGGCGGCGCAGTTCATGCAGCGTTTCGCCAACCGCCTGGCGGGCCATCGCGGCGTGGCGGCGATCCGGCTGGCCGGCTTGTCGATCCGGGCGGTGGCGCTGGGCATCGTGGTGACGGCGGTGGTGCAGTCGGCGCTGGGCGGGCTGGGCCTGTGGATTGCGGGCGTGCCGGCGGCCGGCATCATCACGGCGCTGATGCTGATGCTGTGCCTGGCGCAGTTGGGGCCGTTCCTGCCGCTGTTGGGCGGGGTGATCTGGCTGTTTCAGAACGAGATGAAGCTGGCGGCGATCCTGCTGCTGGTGTGGGCGGTGCTGGTCACCATGCTGGACAATCTGCTGCGGCCGATGCTGATCAAGCGCGGGGTGGATCTGTCGATGCTGCTGATCCTGGCCGGCGTGCTGGGCGGCATGTTCGCGTTTGGCATCGTGGGCCTGTTCATCGGCCCGGTGATCCTGGCGGTGACCTCGACACTGCTCAAGGCCTGGGTGGACGAAGTGCCGCCGCCCGAGGACGGCGCGCCGGCCACGCTGAAGGATCCGACCGAACTGTGACGCGCAGGGCAGTTGCATCCCGGCACGCGGGTGCGATGAGGGGAGCCGGCCGGGGAGCCTGAACGCGGGCCGCGACCGGCACTGCCACCGCGGATCGCGCATCCCCACCGGCACTGCCCCTCGGACCCCGCGCCCGGCGCCATCGCTGCCGGCGCGGACGTGAAGCACGCGGCAAGCGGGCGGTGCCCGCGCCCCGGCGCCGCGTCCCGGGGAAAGCGCGTAACATTCTGGCCTTGGGGCCGGCGCAAGGGCAACCTTGCGCAACAGCGCCCCGTCTACGCCTTTTCCGCCGTGTCCAAGATGACGATTTTCCCGCCGATTTCCCCGTTTTGTTGCCCAGTTTGCCGTCCCGTCACGCACCAGGGAGGCCGTCCATGAGCGACAGCGTCCGCCTGGCCAAGCGGCTGGCCACCGAACAATCCTGCTCGCGCGGCGACGCCGAACGCTATATCGAAGGCGGCTGGGTGGCCGTCGATGGCAAGGTCATTGAAGAACCCGGCTTTCGGGTGGGCGCGGGCCAGACGGTGAGCCTGCTGCCCGGCGCCAAGCTGGAAGACATGCGCCCGGTGACCGTGCTGGTGCACAAGCCCGCCGGCCTGTCCGCATCGGACCCCCGGGAATCGGCGGTGAACCTGATCGTGCCCGCCAACCAGATGCCGGGCGACCGTTCGGGGCACCGCTACCTGAAGCGGATATTCAACGGCCTGAAGCTGGTGACGCCGCTGGAACGCGCGGCCAGCGGGCTGGTGGTGTACACGCAGGAATACGCCGTGTCGCGCAAGCTGGTCGAAGAGGGCCGGCACGTGGAACAGGAATACATCGCCCAGGTGCGCGGCACGCTGGATGCCGCGGGCCTGGCGCGCTTGCAGCGCGGTATGGCCTACGAGGGCCGGGCGGCCACGCCGATGAAGGTGAGCTGGCAGAACGAAACCCACCTGCGCTTTGCGTTGAAGACGCCGGCGCTGGGATTCATTGAATACGCGTGCGAGACGGCGGGCCTGCAATTGCTGGGCTTGCGCCGCCTGCGCATCGGCCGCTTGCCGATGGCGGGGTTGGCGGCCGGGCAGTGGCGTTACCGGCTGGAGTACGAACGCTTCTAACGCACCAGCGGGCCGGCGGGCAGGTTTTACGGCCCGGCCAGCCTGCTTGGTGAGGCAGGATTCAACTTAAAGTGAATTCTCGAATAACCTCGGGTGAATTCTGGAATAGCTTGAAGTAAATTCTGGGATAAGTTGAAGTTGATTCTTCAATTATTCCATAACTATTTGATAAATAACAATAATAATTCATCATTGAAAAGGATGTCGCATGCCCCGTTCCGCCGGCCACCCGCTGCCTGAAGTCAACCCGATACGCCGCAGCGTGTTGCGCGCGGCCGGGGCCTTAGGGTTGTCGGGCCTGACGCTGGCGGGGTGCGCGACGCGCGCGCCGCAGCCGGCCGAGGACGGGGCGCCGGGGCCAGGCGGCACGCCATCGTCCAACGCCGCGCCCCGCCGCGACGCCCCCGTGCCGGCGTTACGGCCTGTCTCTTATACACATCTCCGAGCCCACGAGACCTAATAACCGATCGCGTATGCCGGCGTCTGCGTGAAAAGGGGGGGGGGGGGGGGGGGGGGGGGGGGGGGGGGGGGGGGGGGGGGGGGGGGGGGGGGGGGGGGGGGGGGGGGGGGGGGGGGGGGGGGGGGGGGGGGGGGGGG
>NZ_JAELTJ010001172.1 GCF_016428805.1 Achromobacter sp. ASV32 | reverse complement strand
CCCCCCCCCCCCCCCCCCCCCCCCCCCCCCCCCCCCCCCCCCCCCCCCCCCCCCCCCCCCCCCCCCCCCCCCCCCCCCCCCCCCCCCCCCCCCCCCCCCCCCCCCCCCCCCCCCCCCCCTTTTACACCCAGAAGACGGCATACGAGATCGGTTATTAGGTCTCGTGGGCTCGGAGATGTGTATAAGAGACAGGCGATATACAGATGCAAAAAGTGCACCGTGTCATTCATGCACCAGCGCGAATAATGCTCGGCGGGCAGGACGCAGAATTTGCCGGCGCCGCCGTGCAGTTGATGACCGACGCGAAATGATTTCTCG
>NZ_JAELTJ010001171.1 GCF_016428805.1 Achromobacter sp. ASV32 | reverse complement strand
CCCCCCCCCCCCCCCCCCCCCCCCCCCCCCCCCCCCCCCCCCCCCCCCCCCCCCCCCCCCCCCCCCCCCCCCCCCCCCCCCCCCCCCCCCCCCCCCCCCCCCCCCCCCCCCCCCCCCCCTTTTCCACCAGAAGACGGCATACGAGATCGGTTATTAGGTCTCGTGGGCTCGGAGATGTGTATAAGAGACAGGGGCAAGCCCGTGACCGAAGCCGCCGGCGAAATCGCCTACGCGGCGTCGTTCCTGGAATGGTTCGCCGAAGAAGCCAAGCGCATCGACGGCGAAGTGCTGCAAAGCCCCAAGGCCGGCCAGCGCCTG
>NZ_JAELTJ010001170.1 GCF_016428805.1 Achromobacter sp. ASV32 | reverse complement strand
CCCCCCCCCCCCCCCCCCCCCCCCCCCCCCCCCCCCCCCCCCCCCCCCCCCCCCCCCCCCCCCCCCCCCCCCCCCCCCCCCCCCCCCCCCCCCCCCCCCCCCCCCCCCCCCCCCCCCCCTTTTCCAACCAGAAGACGGCATACGAGATCGGTTATTAGGTCTCGTGGGCTCGGAGATGTGTATAAGAGACAGGCATAGTCGCGCAGCGGATCGGGCAGGCCGTCCAGCCACAGGCGCCGCAGCGCCACTGCCAGGTCCAGGTCGGCAAGACACCATTGATCGAACAGCGAGGTCTGGCCCGCGCCGATCAGGGCGCTG
>NZ_JAELTJ010001169.1 GCF_016428805.1 Achromobacter sp. ASV32 | reverse complement strand
GCGCGCGGCCACGAGGTCTACGCGCTGCGCCGCCATCCGCCCACGGGCCAGGCCAGTGGCATCCGCTGGCTGCAAGGCGACATCACCCTGGCCGGCGGCCTGCCGGCGCTGCCGGCGGGCATCACCCTGTCTCTTATACACATCTGACGCTGCCGACGACGATGCGGTTGTGGGGGTGGGGGGGGGGGGGGGGGGGGGGGAGAGGGGGGGGGGGGGGGGGGGGGGGGGGGGGGGGGGGGGGGGGGGGGGGGGGGGGGGGGGGGGGGGGGGGGGGGGGGGGGGGGGGGGGGGGGGGGGGGGGGGGGGGGGGGGGGGGGG
>NZ_JAELTJ010001168.1 GCF_016428805.1 Achromobacter sp. ASV32 | reverse complement strand
CCCCCCCCCCCCCCCCCCCCCCCCCCCCCCCCCCCCCCCCCCCCCCCCCCCCCCCCCCCCCCCCCCCCCCCCCCCCCCCCCCCCCCCCCCCCCCCCCCCCCCCCCCCCCCCCCCCTTTTTTACTGATCCGGCGACCACCGAGATCTACACAACCGCATCGTCGTCGGCAGCGTCAGATGTGTATAAGAGACAGGGGTTGGGAATCACGGCCAGGCGCTTGATGCCCGGCACCTGGCGCGAAAACGGGCCGGCGGTATCGGCCGCCTGCACCGTCACCATGTCGGCGCGCGGATACAGCAGCCGGCGCAGTTTGCGCCA
>NZ_JAELTJ010001167.1 GCF_016428805.1 Achromobacter sp. ASV32 | reverse complement strand
CCCCCCCCCCCCCCCCCCCCCCCCCCCCCCCCCCCCCCCCCCCCCCCCCCCCCCCCCCCCCCCCCCCCCCCCCCCCCCCCCCCCCCCCCCCCCCCCCCCCCCCCCCCCCCCCCCCCCCCTTTTACAACCAGAAGACGGCATACGAGATCGGTTATTAGGTCTCGTGGGCTCGGAGATGTGTATAAGAGACAGGGTCAGCACACCCACGCCCTTGTTGCCGAAAGCGGTCGCTTGGACGGCGATGCCGTTTTTCTCGAACTCTTTCAGCTTGCCCAACGTCACGCGGGTGATGTTGGTGTTCAAGCCGCCGCACAGACC
>NZ_JAELTJ010001166.1 GCF_016428805.1 Achromobacter sp. ASV32 | reverse complement strand
CCCCCCCCCCCCCCCCCCCCCCCCCCCCCCCCCCCCCCCCCCCCCCCCCCCCCCCCCCCCCCCCCCCCCCCCCCCCCCCCCCCCCCCCCCCCCCCCCCCCCCCCCCCCCCCCCCCCCCCATTTACAACCAGAAGACGGCATACGAGATCGGTTATTAGGTCTCGTGGGCTCGGAGATGTGTATAAGAGACAGGGTCAAGGTCGTGACCTCCGGCGCCGGCGCGGCTGCCCTGGCCTGCCTGGACCTGATGGTGGACCTGGGCCTGCCGCTGGAAAACATCTGGGTCACCGACATCGAGGGTGTGGTCTACGAGGGCCGC
>NZ_JAELTJ010001165.1 GCF_016428805.1 Achromobacter sp. ASV32 | reverse complement strand
CCCCCCCCCCCCCCCCCCCCCCCCCCCCCCCCCCCCCCCCCCCCCCCCCCCCCCCCCCCCCCCCCCCCCCCCCCCCCCCCCCCCCCCCCCCCCCCCCCCCCCCCCCCCCCCCCCCCCCTTTTTTCAACCAGAAGACGGCATACGAGATCGGTTATTAGGTCTCGTGGGCTCGGAGATGTGTATAAGAGACAGGTATAGGATAATATCATCATGGATGTGAAAACAGCCGCTCGGGTCCTCGACGTCCTGAACCTCTTCGCCGAGGCGCAGAAGCCGCTGCTGTACAGCGAAATCGCCGCCCAGATGGAAATCCCGTTGT
>NZ_JAELTJ010000130.1 GCF_016428805.1 Achromobacter sp. ASV32 | reverse complement strand
CCCCCCCCCCCCCCCCCCCCCCCCCCCCCCCCCCCCCCCCCCCCCCCCCCCCCCCCCCCCCCCCCCCCCCCCCCCCCCCCCCCCCCCCTTTCTTCCCCCCCGCCCCCCCCCCACACCTACACAACCGCATCGTCGTCGGCAGCGTCAGATGTGTATAAGAGACAGGGGCTGGGCCGGCGCCAGGTTGGCGCCTTCGGGGCCGGCCTGGGCCACCGCCGGCTCCTCGGCGTGCGGCGTGGCCGACGGCGTGGGCAGCCAGCCCATCACGGCGGCGACACCCACCGAGCACATGACGATGACGGCGATGGCGGCGGCCGCGACCAGCGGGTGCAGGGCGCGGCGGGTAGATTCGGTCTGGTTCGGATTCATGACGATGCTCCATCGTTGCTAACCGGCAGTGGTATAGCACCCGGACGCGGTATCGGCATGTTGCGATGGTGACGCTTCTTTGCCGCACCGTGCCATTGGACAGCCCCGGCCATTCGTGGACAATAGGCGCATGGATTCCATCACCTTGCCCCAGATCGAAGCGGCCATCAACTACTGGCGCAATGTCTCGCCATCCGTCGGCGACGAATCGCGCCTATGCCCCGAGGCGGCCGCGCTGGCCGCCCCCTACGCGCTGATGATCATCTCGCACCGCCGCGAAATTCCCGCCGCCGAACTCGGCGACAAGGCGCGCGCGGCGCTGGCCGGCTGGGTGGCCGCGGGCGGCAGCGACTAGCCCGCAGGCCTGGCGCGCCCTGGGCAGGGCGGCATCGCCGCCCACCGCAGGCCCGAGCTCCAGCCCAGGCCGATCAGCCCTTGAGCAACGCCTGGATGTCGTGCACCAGGGCGTCGACCCCGATGTTGTTGTTGGCCAGCACCCGCGATTCGCCCTTGCCATCCAGCAGGTAGAACGCCGCGGTGTGGTCCATCGTGTAGTTGCCGTCCTTGGTGGGCGCTTTCGCGTAATACGCCTTGAATGACGCGGCGGCCTTCTTCACCTGGTCCGGCGTGCCGGTCAAACCCAGAAATCGCGGGTCGAATGCCGTTACGTATTGCTTGAGCACTTCCGGCGTGTCGCGCTCGGGATCCACGGTGATCAGCAGCACCTGGACGCGGTCGGCGTCAGGCCCCAGTTTCTTCATCACTTCGGTCAGCTCGGCCAGCGAGGTCGGGCACACGTCCGGGCACTGCGTGAAGCCGAAGAACACCACCACGACCTTGCCGGCAAAGTCCTGCAACTGGCGCGTCTTGCCGTTGTAGTCCGACAATTCCAGGCCGCGGCCCAATTGGGTGCCGCTGATGTCGCTGCCCTTGAACGTGGGCGCATTGTCGCCGCAGGCGGCCAGGGCGGCGGTGAAAGCGGCGGCTGTGGCCAGGCGCAGGGCCAGGCGCCGGCTGGCGGAAAAGACGGACATCGACAACCTCCAGGGGGTCAGCGCAGCAGCGCGACCCAGTGGTCCACCAGCAGGGCGCCGAACAGCAGCGCCAGGTAGAGAATGGAAAAACGGAACATGCTGCGCGCCAGCTCGTCGCTGTAGGCGCGGTACAGCCGCCAGGCGTACGACACGAACATGCCGCCCAGCACCAGCGCCGACACCAGGTACAAGACCCCGCTCATGCGAATGGCATAGGGCAGCAGCGTGGTCGCGACCAGCGCGATGCTGTAGAGCAGGATGTGCAGGCGGGTGAACTGCTGGCCGTGCGTCACGGGCAGCATCGGCAGGCCGGCCTTGACGTAGTCGTGGTTGCGATACAGCGCCAGGGCCCAGAAGTGCGGCGGCGTCCAGATGAAGATGATCAACACCAGCACCCAGGCTTCGGCGGGCACCGAATCGGCCACCGCCGCCCAGCCCAGGGCCGGCGGCATGGCGCCGGACAGGCCGCCGATGACGATGTTCTGCGGGGTGCGGGGCTTGAGGATGATGGTGTAGATCACCGCATAGCCCACGAAGGTGGCGAACGTCAGCCACATGGTGAGCGGATTGACCAGGGTGTACAGCACGAACATGCCCGCGCCGCCGAGCAGGCCCGACAGGCCCAGCACCTGGAACGCCGAAATGGTGCCGCGCGCGGTGGCGCGCCGCGCCGTGCGCAGCATGCGGGCGTCGACTTCCTGTTCGATCAGGCAGTTGATGGCGAAGGCGGCCGCGGCCAGCAGCCAGATGCCGATGGTGCCAAACAGCACCCGGCGCATATCCGGCACGCCCGGCACGGCGAGAAACATGCCAATGACCGCGCAGAACACCGCCAGCTGCGTCACGCGCGGCTTGGTGAGCACGAAGTATTGGCGAAACAATCCGGGTTGGGGAGCGGCAAGACTGGTCATCATGGGCCCTATTTTAAACGCGCACCGAATTGGGGCCGTAGCCCCCGGCCGGCGCCTGCCCGGCGGTCGCCAGCCGGACCATCAGAACCACCGCGGCCAGCGTCAGGCCCGCCGCGCCGCCATTGTGCAACACGGCGATCAAGAGCGGCCACTGAAAGAAAATGGTGGTCAGGCCGGTCAGCAGTTGCGCCGCCAGCAGCGCCAGCATCAGCGTGGCCGGGCCGCGCAGCCCGGCGTCCGCCCGCAGGCGCCACGCCAGCACGCCCAGGTAGGCGAACACCACGAAGGCGAAATTGCGGTGCACCCAGTGGATCGCGGTCAGGGCGGGCTGGGAAATCATCTCGCCGGATGGCAGCTCGCCCAGGCCGCGGATGATGGAATAGCCGCCGTGGAAGTCCATGTCCGGCACCCATTTGCCGTGGCACATGGGGAAATCCATGCAGGCCAGCGCGGCGTAGTTGGTGCTGACCCAGCCGCCCAGTGTCACCTGGATCAATAGCAGCACGAAGCCGCCCACCACCCAGGGCTTGAAACGCGCGGCGGCGGCTGCCACGGCCAGGTGCGGCCGCTCGCGCGCCGACAGCCAGGTCATCAGCGCCAGTACCGACAGACCGAACACCAGGTGGGCCGTCACGACGGCGGGCATGAGCTTGTGCGTCACGGTCCAGGCACCGAAGGCGCCTTGCACGCACACGGCCACCAGCGTCGTCACCGCCAGGGCCGGCGACCGGCCCAGTTCGCGGCGGTAGCGCCAGGCCATGTAAACGATGGCGATGATCAGCATGCCCAGGATGGTGCCGACGTAGCGGTGGATCATTTCGATCCAGGCCTTGGACAGCGTCACCGGGCCGAACGGCATGGCCTGCGAGGCCTGGTGGATGTCCCCCATGGCGCCCAGCGGCGTGACCTTGCCGTAGCAGCCGGGCCAGTCCGGGCAGCCCAGGCCGGAATCCGTCAGACGCACGAAAGCGCCGAACATGATCAGGTCCAGCGTCAGGAACCAGGTGAAGAAGACGAGCTTGCGATACCGCGCTTTGATGCGTTCCATGGAATTCAACTAAATACCGATTCAACCGATGCGCGAGTTATAGACCAATTTGCTGATGTCCTTGCGCACCTTCACGCCGTCGGCATCGGCGGGATACTGCATCATCAGATTGCCCAGGGGGTCGATCACCCAGATCGGATCCGCCAGACCAGGCTGGCCGGCCGCGGCGTCGCGCGCCAGCAGGTAGCGCGCCAGCTGGTCCGGATCGGCCCGCAGCATGACCGTGCCTTGGTAGGCCTGCAGCACCTTGTCGGGCACCTGCGCATCATCGGTGATGAACCAGACGCGCGTCAGGCGATCAACGTTCTTGCCCTGGCTGGCGTGGGTATTGCGGGTGATGTAGAGCTTGCGCGCGCAGCTTTCAGGGCAGGCGGCGCCGTCGGCCGCCACCAGCAGCCACTTGCCCTTCAGGCTTTGCAGGTCGAACGGCTTGCCGTCCAGCGTGGTCAGCTTGAGCGCCTCGGGCGCGGGCATGGGTCGCTGCGGGGTCACCAGTTCGCCGTAGTTGCTGGCGTCCTCGGGCCACCACTGCGGGTTCATGTAGACGACGAAGGCCGCCACAATAGGCGCCAGCGTGCACAGGAACACCAGCACCATCGGCGCCAGCGAACGCTTGGCGGGTTTGGAAGAAGTCAGGTCGCGAGCCACGTTTTTTTGAATCCTGTTGTCGGAAAAGCCGGGCGGTCAGGCCGCCGGGTCATTGGCCGCGCGCTGGCGCATGCGCTTGATGGCGCCCCCCAGCACCACCAGCCAGGCGATGGCGGCGAACAAAGCGAAAGAAAACCACTGCACGGCATAGAAGGTGTTCTTCTGGAAATCCACCGACGGCTCCGGCCAGTCGTGCACCAGGCCGTCGTCCGCGCCGGTGCCGAACTGGCTCACCACGGTCGGCAGCAACGTCAGTCCGGTGGCTTTGGCGTAGGCGTCCAGCGGCAGGTTCTGCACCTGCGGCACGGCGCCGCCAGTGACCGGCAGCGTGGCCGGCAGGCTGGAGGTATCCTGCCCCCCCAGCGACCAGAGTTCGAACATGCGCGGCACGCGCTCGGACAGTTCACCCTTGATCGTCTGCCCGCCCGACAGCGTGGCCGGCAAGGCCGGTTCGCCCTGGCCCGGGATCACCCGCGGCAGCCAGCCGCGCAGCACCAGCACGGCCGTGCGGCTGGCGTCGTCCAGCAGCAGGGGCGTGGCCAGCCAATAGCCGGGCCTGCCCTCGTGGTTGCGGTTGTCCAGCAGTACACTGAATTGCGGCAGCCACGTGCCGGTGGCCTGCGCCACGCGCCATGGCTTCATGTCGCCCGGCGGCGTCGATGGCGCCAGCACCAGCGGCGCTTGCTTGCGGCCGGCCTCGATAGCCGCCAGAATGGCGCGTCGCTCATCGGCGCGCCGCAACTGCCACTGGCCCAACGACGTCAGGATCACCACGGCGATCCCAAGCAGAAGTAAAGCGGCTACGGTGTAGCGAGTCGAATGCGGTCGGGCCATTTGTCTTCAATAACTCTGATTTGTCCGGAGACCATCATGCGCGTTTTCGTCGTTCTGGCCTTCATCGGAATCCTGGCCAGTCTGGCATCCGCCCTGGTCTACCTGATGCGGGACAAAGGCACTACCAGCCGCACCGTCAATGCGCTGACGGTGCGCATCGGCCTGTCGGTGGCTCTGTTCCTGTTCGTGCTGTTCGCCCATCACATGGGCTGGATCGAAAGCACCGGTTTTAGATAGGCCCGGCCCCGGCCGGTTCCCGGCATGGCCGCGCAACCCGCCGGTCAGGCCAGCCGTATTGAAACACGGCCCGCCATCATGCCAAGGGCGAGGCCCGCGGCGCCGGTTTTTCCCCGGCGGCCCGCTGGCCTCGCCCCGTTCAGCCGATCGGCACGGGTCCGGCGCCGCCGGACCCGTCCCTTAGAACCAGTAGACGAACAGATACAGGCCCAGCCACACCACGTCCACGAAGTGCCAGTACCAGGCGGCGCCTTCGAAGCCGAAGTGATGGTCGGCCGTGAAATGGCCGCGCATCAGGCGGATCAGGATGACCGTCAGCATCGTGGCGCCCAGGATCACGTGGAAGCCGTGAAAGCCCGTCAGCATGTAGAACAGCGAACCGTAGGCGCCCGAATTGAACTTCAGGTTCAGCTCGGTATAGGCGTGGTGGTATTCGGCGGCCTGACAGGCCACGAAGATAAAGCCCAGGATCACGGTGGCGGCCAGCCAGAACATGGTCTTGCCGCGGTGGTTTTCACGCAGCGCGTGGTGGGCGATGGTCAGCGTCACACCCGAGCTCAGCAGCAGCGCGGTGTTGATCGTGGGCAGCCAGAAGGGGCCAACGGTCTGGAAGTGCTCGACCACGCCGGCCGGGCCAAAGTTGGGCCACACGGCCTGGAAGTCGGGCCACAGCATCAGGCGGTGGTCCATGTCGCCCAGCCACGGCGTGGTGATGGTGCGCACGTACCACAGGGCGCCGAAGAACGCCGCGAAGAACATGACTTCCGAGAAGATGAACCAGCTCATGCCCCAACGGTAGGACCCGTCGATGCGCTTGCTGTTCATGCCGGCTTCGGATTCCTGGATGGCGTCGCCGAACCAGTAATACAGGACGACGATCAGCGCGACGAATCCGGCCAGGACCGACCACTTGGCCCAGCTGACGCCGTTGATCCAGCCCGCGGCGCCCAGGCCCATGAGCAACAGCGCCACGGCCGTGCGCACGGGGTGCCCCGAGTCGGCGGGCACGAAGTAGTACGGTGCCTCTTTTCCTTGAACCGAGTGGCTTGCACTCATGGCTTTCTCCCTGGTACTGATTTATAGAATTAAGTGATTCAAGTCAGGCTGGAAACGGCCCAACGCACAATTAACACCAGCACGGTCACGAAGATGGCCGCCGCCAACAACCCCGCTATGATCACATGGACCGGATTGAGCCGGGCGCTGTCCTCGCGGTAGCCTGCGCCCTTGCGGACACCGAAAAACCCCCACGCCACCGCCTTCATCGTCTGAAGAAAGCTCAGCTTGCGCTGGGCGGATTCGCGCAGGTCGTCGCTCATGGCTAACCGCCGACGGCTTTGCCCGTCAACAGCGCCGATCCGCGGAACACGGTCCAGGCAAACACGGCAATGACAAATACCAGCAGAATCAGTCCTGCGATCTTGTTGCGACGGCGCTGCTCGGGTGTCATTGCTATGCTGCCTGTTGCGTAGAGGGGAGTCGGACTTATTTGACTTCGGGCGGCGTCTCGAAGGTATGGAACGGCGCCGGCGACGGCACGGTCCATTCCAGCCCTTCGGCGCCTTCCCACGGCTTGGCCGCGGCGACTTCTCCCTTGCCCATGTAGCAGCGCAGGACAGCCCACAGGAAGATCAGCTGCGACAGGCCGAACCAGAAGGCGCCGATGGTGGCGATCTGGTGGAACGTCGTGAACTGCGCGGCGTAGTCGGCGTAGCGGCGCGGCATGCCGGCCAGGCCCAGGAAGTGCATCGGGAAGAAGGTCACGTTGAACGAGATCAGCGTCGACCAGAAGTGCAGCTTGCCCAGCTTTTCGCTGTACATGCGGCCGGTCCACTTGGGCAGCCAGTAATAGGTGCCAGCGAACAGGGCAAACAGCGAGCCGGCCACCAGCACGTAATGGAAGTGGGCCACCACGTAATACGTGTCATGCACCTGGATGTCGATCGGCGCCACCGACAGGATCAGGCCGGTGAAGCCGCCCATGGTGAACACGAAGATGAAGCCGATCGAGAACAGCATCGGGGTCTCGAACGTCATGGAGCCGCGCCACATGGTGGCAACCCAGTTGAACACCTTCACCCCGGTCGGGATGGAGATGAGCATGGTGGCGTACATGAAGTACAGCTGGCCGGTGACCGGCATGCCCGTCGTGAACATGTGGTGCGCCCACACGATGAACGACAGCACGGCGATCGAGGCGGTGGCGTACACCATCGAGGCATAGCCGAACAGCTTCTTGCGGGCGAAGGCCGGCACGATGGCCGACACGATACCGAACGCCGGCAAGATCATGATGTAGACCTCGGGGTGCCCGAAGAACCAGAACACGTGCTGGTACAGGACCGGGTCGCCGCCGGCTGCGGCGTTGAAGAAGCCCGTGCCGAAGTGGCGGTCGGTCAGCACCATGGTGATGGCGGCGGCCAGCACCGGCATCACGGCCAGCAGCAGGAACGCGGTGATCAGCCAGGTCCAGCAGAACAGCGGCATCTTCATCAGCGTCAGGCCGGGCGCGCGCATGTTCAGCACGGTCACAATGATGTTGATGGCGCCCATGATGGACGATGCGCCCATGATGTGCATGGCAAAAATGGCCAGGTCCATGCCCGGACCCATCTGCAGCGACAGCGGCGCGTACAGCGTCCAGCCCGCGGCGGTGGCGCCGCCCGGCACGAAGAACGAGGCCGTCAGCATGATCGCGGCCACCGGCAGCAGCCAGAAGCTGAAGTTGTTCATGCGCGCGAAAGCCATGTCGGACGCGCCGATCTGCATCGGGATCATCCAGTTCGCGAAACCCACGAACGCCGGCATGATGGCGCCGAACACCATGATCAGGCCGTGCATCGTGGTGAACTGGTTGAACAATTCGGGGCGGAAGAACTGCAGGCCCGGCTCGAAGAGCTCGGTACGCAGCAGCAATGCCAGCGTGCCGCCCTCGAGCAGCATGACGAACGAGAAGATGAGATACATCGTCCCGATGTCTTTGTGGTTCGTGGCGAAAAGCCAGCGGCGCCAGCCGGTGGGCATGGCGTGGTGGTGGTCATCGTGACCGTGGCCGTGGCCCGGCGACACGTGGTCTACAGTGACGCTGCTCATGATGGACTCCTTCCTGCTGAGTGCCGGTCCCGTTCCACGGAACCGGCAGGGTATCTCTAACTAAACGGAACCAGCTCTGACGATGGGAAAACGCGGGGCGCGATCAACGCGCGGCCGCGACGTCCTTCGGCATGACTGTCGGGTCCTGCCCCTTGCCGGCATTGCTCCAGGCATGGCGCGTATAGCTGATGACCGCTGCGATTTCGACATCGTTGAGCTGCCCGCCGAACGCCGCCATGGCGGTGCCGGGCTTGCCCTTCAGCACGGTGTTGATCTGGGCCGCCTTCGGCCCGAGAACAACCTTGTCTCCGTCGAGCGCGGGGAAGCTGCCCGGGATGCCCTTGCCGTTGGCCTGGTGACAGGCCACGCAATTGGCGGCGAAGACCTTCTCGCCACGGGCAACCAGTTCGGCTTCCGTCCACTCTTTATTGGGATCGTCGGCGTTTGCCGCCATCTTCTTCTTTTGGTCTTCAACCCACTTATCGTAGTCGGCCTGTGCCAGGACTTCCACGACGATGGGCATGAAGGCGTGGTCCTTGCCGCAAAGCTCGGCGCATTGACCACGATAGATACCGGGCTGTTCAGCGCGGAACCAGGCATCGCGCAGGAAACCGGGAATGGCATCCTGCTTGACGCCGAAGTCGGGAATCATCCAGGAGTGGATGACGTCGGCCGCGGTGAGCACGACGCGGATCTTCTTGTCGACGGGCACCACCATGTGGTTGTCCGTCTCCATGAGATAGAACTCGCCCTTGGGCTCGCGGTTCTCGATCTGGGCGCGCGGCGTCGACAGCGTGGAGAGGAACTTGATGCCGGCGGCGGAGCCATCGAGGTATTCGTAGCCCCACTTCCATTGGTAGCCGGTGACCTTGACGGTCAGATCGGCGCTGGAAGTGTCTTTCATGGCGACGACCGTCTTGGTGGCCGGCAGCGCCATGGCGATAACGATGATGAAGGGGATGACCGTCCAGGCCACTTCCACGCCAAGGTGTTCGTGGAAACTCGCGGGCTTGTGCCCACGCGACTTGCGATGCGCCCAGATGGAGTAGAACATCACCCCGAAGACGCCGACGAAAATCACGATACAGATCGTGAGCAGCATCCAGTGCAGCCACATGACATCACGCGTGATCTGCGTAACGCCTTCGTGCAGGTTCAGCTGATTGACCTTCGGGCCGCCGGGCATGTCTTGCACCTGAGCGCCGGCCACGCTGCCAATCAGCATCGCACAAGCTCCCAGTATCCCTCTCCACTTCTTCATGCTTACCTCGAAACACGGCGCGAGGGCCCTTGTCGCCTAGTGGCACGGATGTCACTGCAACAGGACTACGCGCAATTATTAGATGGCAGGGCTAGGCAGGGAGATAGAGCGGCCCCCGCATTCCCACTCGAAATCACAAAGAAACTGGCGGATTATAGCGGACGCACAAATAGATGTAAGTTTGTGCTCTTGAATTCATGCTACCTGCCCCCATCTGGCCGACCCCTATTGACGCGCCAGCCAAAGCGGGTGGCATAAAATCCCGCACAGTCTCATCACTCCGGCCCCACGATGCCCAAGCAGTTGTCCGATTTATATGCCGACCTGAGCGCACGCGCCCAAGAGCCCGCTCCCGTGGGCGCACACGCCTTATATATAGCGGGGCGACGCTGCGGCTGGGCCACGCATGCGGCGTGCGACGCGCTGCAGGGGGCCGACCACATCGAGGTCGACGACGCGGCGCTGCGCATCGGCGCGGCACTCGCCCCTGGCGCGGCCCTGAACGCGGTGCTGGAACAGGCCGCGCAACTGTTGCGCCAAGCCAACTGCCTGCGCGGCTGGCGCGATGAATTGCTGGACGTGCTGGACGGCGACACCTCGCTCGGCGTCATCGAACGCGCGGCGGTGCGACCGCTGGGCCTGCTGACCAAGGCCGTGCACCTGAATGCCTGGACGCCCGATGGCCGCGTCTGGATCGCGCGGCGGGCCTTGAGCAAATCCACCGATCCCGGCATGTGGGACACCCTGGTGGGCGGGCTGGCCGGTTGCGGCGAAGACCTGGAAACGGCGCTGGTGCGTGAATGCGGCGAAGAGGCCGGCCTGGACGCGCCGGACCTGGTGCGGCGCTCGCCGCTGCGCACCATCCTGCGCATCCACCGCCGCCTGCCCGAGGGCTACCAGGTCGAAGACGTGCTGACCAGCACCTGCGTGCTGGCGGCCGATGCCCGCCCCGCCAACCGGGACGGCGAAGTCATGGAAATCGCCGCCGTCGACGTGGCCACGGCCGTGCGCCGGGTGGCCGAGGGCGAATTCACCCTGGAAGCCGCGCTGGTGATCATCGAAGACATCATGCAGCGCCAGGCCGCCGGCGCCATCTGACGCCGCGCGGCCCGCGGTCGCGCTAGCGCGGCTGCACGCCGGGTTCGCCCAGCGCGCCGGGATACCGGGGCTCGCCGTCCTGCGGTTCGTCCGCCTCGCGCGGCTCGCCGCCATGCGGCGCTTCCTGTCTGGAGGCTTCGCGCTGGCCCGCCTCGTGCTTGGGGGCTTCGTGCTTGGGGGCTTCGCGCTGGCCGTCTTCGTGCTGACCCGCCTCCCGCAAGGCGCGGGCAGCGCGCTCGTCGATGCCGCTATCTGTCGCCCCCGCTCCCGCGGCCTCGGCGGCTTCCGCCGCCTGCGAAGGCGTGGGCGCCGAAGCGGGCGCGGGGACCGGCGCCGGGGCCGCGTTCGCGGCCTGCGAGAACTGCTTCCAGACCTCGATGGCGCGCAACCGCTGCTTGGCCACGACCTGAATGCGTTCACGCAGATGTTCATCGCGCGCCAGCAGCGCATGGAAGTCGCGCGAAGACAGCATCAGCAGCTTGCTGTAGCCCAGCGAGGTTACTTCCGGCGCGATCTGCTGCTCGCCCAGCAGCCCCAATTCACCGAAGAACTCCCCGCTGCCCAGTTCGATCATGGTGTTGTCCGGCAGGTGCACCGCCACGGCGCCGGAGGCCACGAAACACATTTCCTCGCCGTGCCGGCCCTTGGTCAGCACCCGCTGGTCGGGCAGCGACAGGCGCGGCTTGAGCAGCTTGCTGATGGCCCGCAGCGAATCGGCCGACAGGCCCTCGAACAGCGGCACGCGGTTGATCAGGTCGGCCGCGCTCATTTCGATGTCCAGCGGCGGGTGCGTGTCGATGTGCGACCAGCGGCTCTTCAATTGCGCCATCAGGTCGGCATAGACCTCGCCGCTGATCAGGAACTGCTCGAGCATGTCGCGGTAGCGGATGCGTTCCAGCTCGCGGGCCACGCGGCCCAGGTAGCTTTCCTGCAACCACTGCGCATACGACGGATACTGCAGGTTCAGGGCCTGCATGGCGTTTTCGATCAGGTCCAGGCGCCGCTGGTGCAGCGCCACAATGCGCTGCGTCGCGGCCTCGCCCAGCAGCGGCGTGATCTGCTCGCGCGCAAACACAATCAGCCGCTGCGCCACCGACCGCTTGCTCATCAGGTTGGCGAAGCGCTGGCCCAGCTCGCGCGCCAGCCACCCCTGGAACCCGAACAGGTAGTGCAGCCGCAGGGCCAGGCGGAACCCGGTGGAATAGCGCACGTCGGCCACGATGGCGCGCTCGAAGCCCGGCACGCCGCCCATGCGGATGGCGTCTTCCAGCCGTTCAGCCCGCGCCAGCAGGGCTTCGGCCATGCGCCAATCGACGATCTGCGCCTTGAGGATGTCGAAGAACATTTCCTCTTCGCGCTGCGCCACAATGGCCAAGCCGACCGACACGCGCTGCTCGTCGCTCATCTGGCTGACCTGGCCGTCGTGCACGCTGGTCAGGCTGGCGTCGAACACGGCGCGGATACGGTCGCGCACCTCGGTGCCGATGTGCTCGGTCTTGGCCACTTCGTCGGTCTTGCCCTGCAGGTCTTCCAGCGCCACGGCCAGCGCCTGGTTGCGGATGGTGCGTTCGACCGGCGACAGCTGGTTCAGCCCCAACATGCGGATCAGCGGCCGCAGGCTGATGCCGTTGACGAACAACGTCAGCAGCACGAAACCGGTGGTAGCCACGGCAATGAACTGGCGCGCCTCTTCGGGCACGCCGGTCTGTTCGGTGACGGCCAGCGCCAGCGCCAGCGACACGGCGCCGCGCAAGCCGCCCCACAGCATCACAGCCTTGTAGGGGTTGCTGACCTTGGTGCCCAGGCGGGTCAACCCCAGCAACGGCAGCAGACCGAACACCACGATCGCGCGCGCCACCAGCGTCACCACGAACACCACGCCGACCAGCAGCAGTTCCTGCCAATCGGCCGCGGCCATCAGCTTGGGGATCAGCATGGCCGCGAACAGGAAGATGAGGGAGTTGGCCCAAAACCCGAATTGCTCCCAGGCGCTGGCCAGGTATTCGAAAGTGGTGGGCGACATGCGGGTGCGCCCGGTGGACCCCACCACCAGGCCGGCGATCACCGTGGCGACCACGCCCGACACGTTCAGGTAGTGCTCGGAGATGAAGAACGACAGGTACGCCAGCGTCAGCGTGAGCGTGATTTCCGCGGTAGGAAAGCCGCGCAGCCAGGCGAACAGGAAACAGGCCAGCCGCCCCATGGCAAAGCCGGCGATGCCGCCGCCGATGAAGTGCACGATGAAGTCATTGAAGATGCCGCTGGCGGTCAGCTCGCCATGGCCGCCCAGCACCGCCAACAGCACGGAATACAAGGCAATGGACGCGGCGTCGTTGAACAGGCTTTCGCCTTCGACCAGTGTGGTCAGGCGCTTGGGCGCCCCCACTTCGCGAAAGATGCCCACCACCGCCACCGGGTCGGTGGTCGCGACGATGGCCCCTAACAGCAGGCACACCACCAGGCCATAGGACGAAATGGCGTCGAGCGTGACGCCCACCACCACGGTACATACCACCACCGCCACGATGGCCATCATCAGGATGGGCCCGATGTCGTCCATCAGGCGCCGCACGTTCATCGCCAGCGCCGTCTCGAACAGCAGCACCGGCAGGAACACCATCAGGAACGTTTCGGAAGAAATCTCGAACCGTTCCAGCGAATCCAGGAAGTCGCCGATCCAGCTGGGCGCCCAGCCATGGACGTGCACGATGATACCCAGCAAGCAGCCGACAATAGCCAGCAGCACCGAATAGGGCAGTTTGAGGCGGCCGGCCAGCGGCGGCATGAAGCACACCAGGGTCAGCAGGCCAGCCAGGCCGAATACGAGAAAACCTACATCCATGGAGTGCGCCGCATCCCGATCATGAAGCTTGTGAGAAGTTTCACAAGAATAGCGGGTTTTCCTGCAAGTCCTGGCGCGGATCACACGGCATGCACGTTTCGTTACCCCAGGCATGCCACGCCATGTACGCCTGGCCGCGACTTTTTCGGTAAGGTAGGGGCCGTGCAGAACTTTGCAGGAGCCGCACTTGGCACGCGTCCACACTCTGGCCCGGCGCAACGACGCCCCGGCCATGCTTGTCCAACTGACGGATTGCCATCTGTTCGGCGAACCCGACACGGTAATGCTGGGCATCAACACCGACGCCAGCCTGCGCGCGGTGCTGCGCCAGATCGAAGCCGATCACAAACACCCCGACCTGCTCCTGGCCACCGGCGACCTGTCCCAGGACGGCGAGCCCGCGGCCTACCGGCGCCTGGCCGCGACACTGAACGCGACCCCCGCGCTCGAGGGCGCCCAGATCCGCTGCCTGCCCGGCAACCACGACCTGCCGGCGGCGATGCGCCAGGAACTGCCTGAATGGTCAGCGCCCGTGACGGACGTCGGCGCGTGGCGGGTGATCTCGCTGGATACCACGGTGCCAGGCTCGAACGCCGGGCATTTGCCCGAGAGCCAGCTGGACTTGATGGAAGCCGCATTGGCCGACGCGCCCGGGCGACACACGCTGCTGGCGATGCACCACAACCCCATGCAGATCGACAGCCACTGGCACGACTCGATGATGATCGATAACCCCCAGGCGCTCTTCAAGCGGCTGACGCGCTGGCCGCAGGTCCGCGTGCTGCTGTGGGGCCACGTGCACCACGAGTTCGACCGCCGGCGCCACAACCTGCGCATGCTGGCCACGCCGTCCACCTGTTTCCAATTCAGCATCCGCGACGGCAAGCACGTGGTGGACAACCTCGCGCCGGGGTACCGCTGGATCAAGCTCTATCAAGACGGCTCGATGGCCACCGGCGTGCGACGCGTGCAGGACGCGCAGTGGTATGCCGCGCAGGCCGATCCGGACAACGCCCAGGCGGCTTAGCGAGCGCGCAATAAAAAACGGGGCACCATATGCATGGTGCCCCGCAAGCATCCGTCTCATAGGGGAGGGGAAAGAGGAGAAGCCGAGACGGATGACAAGACTGCTAACCAAAGTTCGCGGTCTACGTGAAGTTAGGCGGCGCGCACTTCATTAAGTTTCTGGAATCGTGCGTTATTTCGCGATGAATTTGTATCAATTTATTGATGCCATACAGGGCAGCACGTACCGCCGCGATCGCGATCGGCGCCGGCAAAAGAAAAGGGCTGCCCAAGGCAGCCCTTTTGCGTCGCGTGCAGCGGAATCAGGCGGCCAGATTGCCGCGCATTTTCTTCAGCGCCGCCGCTTCGATCTGGCGAATGCGTTCGGCGGATACGCCGAATTCCTGCGCCAGTTCGTGCAGCGTGGCGCCGCCGTCGTCTTGCAGCCAGCGGGCTTCGACGATGCGGCGCGAGCGCGGATCCAGGGCTTCAAGCGCGCTGGACAGGCCGGTGCTTTGCAGCTGGTCGCGCGCGGCGCGTTCCAGCACGCGAGTCGGTTCCTGGCGGCCTTCGTCGGACAGGTAGGCGATGGGCGCGTAGCTGTCGTCATCGTCGTCCTGGTTTTCCAGCGACATGTCGCGGCCGGACAAGCGCACTTCCATTTCGCTCACGTCTTCGCGGCGCACGTTCAGTTCGCGCGCGATGTGATCGACCTGTTCAGGATCGAGCGTCTGGCCGTCGGGGCGCATGCTGCGCAGATTGAAGAACAGCTTGCGCTGGGCCTTGGTGGTGGCCACCTTGACCAGACGCCAGTTGCGAATGATGTATTCGTGGATTTCGGCCTTGATCCAGTGCACGGCGAACGACACCAGGCGCACGCCGCGTTCGGGGTCGAAGCGCTTCACGGCTTTCATCAGGCCGACGTTGCCTTCCTGGATCAGGTCGGCGTGGGGCAATCCGTAGCCCAGGTATTGGCGAGCCACCGACACCACCAGCCGCAGGTGGGACAAGACCAGTTCGCGCGCGGCGCCCAGGTCTTCCTGGTCGCGCAGGCGGCGGCCGAGTTCGGTCTCGCGCTCGGCGGACAGGACCGGCAGGCGGTTGACCGCGGAAATGTACGCGTCGATCGTGCCGAGTGCGCCCGGATTGGCAATGGCCAACGCCAGGGCGTTGCCGGAAGCGGCCAACGAGGTACTGGGTTGTTTCATAGCAGCGGTCTCCGGAAAGCGAAGGGGTAACGACATGGATTCGATGTTAGCACTCTAGTAAAGGGAGTGCTAATTCGACTATTGCGGCGCGTCAAAGTTTCCTTTCCATAACGCGTCCCCATTTTATTTCACGCGGCGACAACGATGTCGCCCGCCCGCCGGGCCGCCCCAAGGGCGGGCAGCCCCATCGGGGGGCAGCAAGCGCGCGAAGCGCCTGCGGCGTGGGGGCATACCTTTTCTACCAACCCAGGCGCTTCAGGGCCTCGGCGGTGGCCTCGCCGTCCGGGCGGACGAACAGCGCGCCGCGAGGGTCCATGAACACCTGGTACTTCGCGCCGTCGAACAGGGGCATGTAGGCCGCGCTGCCGAATTGGACATCGACAAAGGGGAACCAGTTCGGAAAACTTTGCTTGAGCGAGCCCAGGTCCGGCGCCGGCCAGTCATCCAGTGCGTGGACCGAGCGCGTGGCCGATGCCTCGCGAGCGACGTCGCTGTAGCGGCCGGACAGGCGTTCCAGCCGGTAAAGCGGCGGCACGCCCGCCATCAAGGCCGGCAGGCGCCAGCGCACGACCCGCGCGTCGATCTGCCATTGGTCGCCGTACAGCAGGTACTGCTTGGCGCCCACGCCCGGGGCGGTCGCGCTGACCTGGTACTGGCCCTCGGCTTGTTGGCGCGCTTCGATCCGGGCGACCGGCGCGTCGGTGGTCAGCCGGAAGAACTGCACCAGCGACAGCGCCAGCAAGCCAGACACCCCGCCCAGAAGCAGCAGCATCAGCCCGAACAGACGGCGCACCGGCCGGAACTGAAACGTGCGCCGGCCGCGCTCGTCACGCGGACCGCCCTTGCCCAGCAGCATCGCGATGCCCGGCAGGAACAGGACGACCGCAGCCAGCAGGATCCAGACGAAGGGAGCGATTCCGTTGATCAAATCACGCGGTCCTTTGCGAAGAAGGCCGGGCCTGGCGATCGGGCGCGCAACGCGCCGGGTGCCTGCCCCGGCAGGCTGCCCAGTATAGAAGCGGGGCGCTAGGCGGCCGGTTTTCCAAGCCGCTCGACGTGAAACCGGATGTGATCTTCGATGAAGGTCGAGATGAAGTAGTAGCCGTGGTCATAGCCGTCCTGGCGGCGCAGCGTCAA